>JBILPN010000651.1:0-2559 GCA_044373865.1 Luteolibacter sp.
GACCAATCATTCACCATTTTCAACACCAGCGGTGGCATTAGCAACTTTGATCCGGCCTTGGCCAACATCAGCGCACCGGGTTTCCCCGGCATCGGGACATGGGCGCTTGTCCAAGCTGGCAACTCGCTGGTGCTCCAATACTCGGCCGGCATCGCCGATCCCTATCAGCCATGGGCAGACAGCTTTGATGTCGTGGACAAATCCAAGGACGGCGATCCAGACCATGACGGCATTAGCAATCTGATGGAATTCGTGCTCAACGGCGACCCCAGCGTCTCCGACGCAGCGACCCTGCCAACCATGGCAGTTACTTCCGAAGATTTCACCTTCAGCTATGTCCGCCGCGAGGATTCAAATCTCGTGGATCAGGCGGCGCAATATGGTTCGGACCTCGTCGGATGGACCGACGTGGTCATTCCTGCCGCCACGGGCACCACCGAGGTGGGGGGCAGCACCGTGACAGTGGGCGTGCCTGCGGGCGGCACGCAAACTGTAACGGTCACGATTCCAAGCAGCGTGTCTGTTGGCGGTAAAATATTCGCCCGTCTGATGGTGGGACCCTGATATCCCCGAACGCAGAGTTCATGATCCGGGCGGGAGGTCTATCCTCCCGCTCTATTTTCAAACCGCCCGCTGAAGCCCTGTTGCGACCTATCCGAAATGCTTATCCATTCAAGTTCCACATGCGCTCTGGTCCAAACCGAAGCTCCGCCCGTATGAATCTTTCTCAATTAGTAATCTTGATCGGTCTGACTGCGACGGTCCATGGCCAGCTAGCCCAAGGCGAAATCCAGTCGGGTGACGGATGGTTGCCAATGGCCTCCAAGACTCTGGATTTCTGGCCCAACTATGCGGTCAATCCGGCGAATCTGGAGTTGAGCAAATACGGCGGTTGGAAGGCGCGCCGCCATGATCTGGGTACGGGCTTCTTCCGGGTGGAGAAAATCAATGGCCGTTGGTGGGCCATCGACCCCGAGGGATACCTCTACATCCACATGGCTCTCAACTCCGTGCACTTGCAGTATCAGACTGCCGATCAGATCTATGCGATGATGCGCGAGCATGGGTTTAACGGATTTGGCAACTGGACTTTGGATGGCAATCACGTCCCGACAAACCGCAATGTGATTGCAGAGTCCACGGTGAAAAACACGATTCCGATGGCTTACACTCCGAGAGTCCTCTTTATTGGAGAATACCGCACTGAACGCCTGCCAGCCGGCACTCCTCGCATCGAATTGCCGGTTTTTGACCCGGGTTTCGAGACAAGAGCGCTCGTCTATGCACAGGATTTTCTTCCCTTCGTGAATGATCCCCATGTCTTCGGCTACTTCAGTGACAACGAACTCTCGTTCCGGCACGTGCTGGCGGACCATCTTGCAATCACCAACACAAGCGACCCGAATTACCAGGAAGCCGTCAATTTCCTAACAGCCCGTGACAAAAGTCCCTCGAACTCGGACCAATCCGACGCTGACGCCTATACGGCTCATGCTGGCGAACGGTATTATTCGGTGGTAAGTCAGGCAATCCGCAGCGTTGACCCGAATCACATGTATCTGGGCAGCCGCCAACACAGCGCGGAGAAGGGCAACCAGGCCTTTATGGAAAACGCCGGTCAATACGTCGACATCATGAGCCTCAATCACTACCACCACTGGGGTGACCGCCGGATCAATACCAATGCCATGGAGAATTGGCTTGGCCGCCCGATGATGTTCACCGAGTTCTACGTCAAGTCCCTGGAACATGGGACCACGGAAGGCTCGGGATTCAATGGCAGAAACCAGACCGCACGCGCTCTTTTTTATCAGAACTATATCTCAACCCATGCGGAGTCCGGCAATCTGGTGGGCTTCCATTGGTTCAAATACGACAATGGTGAAAACAATGGTGAAAACAATGGTGTCAACACCGGAGTGATCAGCCAGACGGGTGAACCTTACACCGAACTGCTCGACTCGATGAAGCAGATGAACACGCGGATCTACGACTTCATCGACTATGTGGACTCGCGCCGCCCGGCACCCGATGCCACATTGACTCCGGAGGCGGACGCCTACTTCGAGGGCGTGACAAATCGGGGTTCTGATCCCGAACTCAAGGTCAAATATGCCAGTTCGTCCGGCATGAACACCTTCCGGCAGACCTACATGCGCTTTGATGTTTCCGCGCTCGGGAACCAGATTGACTCCGCAAAAATCGTCCTGCGCACCGTCGAAAGTGGGGGCACCGGGGTCTTCCAGGTCGAGTTGGTGGCAAACGATACATGGGGCGAGACCACCATCCGAAACAGCAACGCCCCCGCCGGTTCGACCGTGCTCCAGACCTTCAGTGACGGCCGGAGTGACTTGGAAATCGACGTGTCCTCCGTGATCCGCCAAGAGATTGAAAGAGACGGTAAACTCTCAATCCGCATCATTGGGATTGGCGATTACAACATTGTTCCGGCTTATGGTTCGAGGGAGCATCCAGACCCGGTGGCCAAGCCGGTTCTTGAGGTCGATTACGCGAATCCGGTTTCCACTAATCGCATTTACTGGGACGGTGTGTCGGGAA
>JBILPN010000652.1:0-2557 GCA_044373865.1 Luteolibacter sp.
CAGCGCACCGTTGGTCAAAATGTAGTCGCCAATCGAAATTTCATCGTCCACCAAGGCCTCGATGACCCGCTGGTCCACCCCTTCATAATGCCCGCAAAGGATGAGCAGATGCGCTGTGGATGAGAGTTCCTGTGCCATTTCCTGCCGCAAAGGGCGTCCCTGTGGCGTCATTAAAATCACCCGTGTGTCAGCCCGCCGCAAGGCCTCGACCGCGGCAAACAGAGGCTCGGGCTTCAGCAACATCCCCTGCCCGCCCCCGCACGGAGAATCATCCACTCGCCGGTGCTTGTCCTCCGACCAATCCCGGAGCTGGTGCCCGACCACCTCGACCAAGCCCGCCGCGCGGGCGCGCTGGATGATCGAGTCGCTCAAGGGTGCCAAGGCCACCTCGGGAAAGAGCGTCACGATGTCAATCCGCATGGCCGACGATCACAGTTTCAGGAAATTTTCCAAGAGCCGCTTGCCGTCCTGGGTGAGGATGGATTCGGGGTGGAATTGCACCCCATGCACCGGGAACTCGCGGTGCTGCAAGCCCATGATCTCACCCTCTTCCGTCCATGCCGTGATCTTCAAACACGCGGGAAGCGTCTCGCGCTTCACAATCAAAGAGTGGTAACGCGTCGCCTCAAATGGGCTCGGCATGCCGGCGAAAACGCTCTCGCCCGCATGCAAGATCGGCGAGGTCTTGCCATGCATGAGCCGGTCAGCGCGCACCACGTCGCCCCCATAGACTTGCCCAATCGACTGGTGGCCTAGGCAAACCCCGAGAATCGGCGTGCTTGCGCCCATTTCTGCGATCAACTGGCAGGAAATCCCCGCTTCCGTCGGCGTGCAGGGCCCGGGTGAAATGCAAATCCGCTCGGGCTTGAGCGCCTTGACGTCCTCAACCGTCAGAACGTCGTTGCGGAAAATTTTCATCTCCGCGCCAAGCTCACCGAAGTATTGGACGAGGTTGTAGGTGAAGGAGTCGTAGTTATCGAGAATGAGAAGCATGGGCTGTGGATGCGAAGGTTGAAATTGCAGATTCTACCATCAATCGTTGATCGTCCGGGCGAGGGCGATGGCACGCAGCATGCCCTTCGCCTTGTTCACGGTTTCTTCATACTCGTAGGTCGGGTTGGAATCCGCGACAACCCCGGCGCCGGCTTGCACATACGCTTTCCCACCTTTGAGCAGGCAGGTGCGCAAGGTGATGCACGAGTCATGCGAGCCATCGAAGCCGAAATACCCCACGGCTCCGGCATAGGCACAGCGCTTGTTTTTCTCCAAGGAATTGATGATCTGCATGGCACGAATCTTCGGCGCGCCGCTGACCGTCCCCGCCGGAAAAGTCGCGCGCAGCACATCATACGCGCTATGCGCCGGATCCAGCTCGCCTGAAACATTCGAGACGATGTGCATCACATGGCTGTAGCGCTCGACAATCATGAAATCGTCCACCTTGACCTTCCCATGTTTGGCAATGCGCCCCACGTCGTTCCGCGCCAAATCCACCAACATCAGGTGCTCTGCGCGCTCTTTCGGGTCTGCCAACAAATCGGCCGCCAACGCGTCATCTTCCTCGGGGGTCTTGCCTCTCCAGCGAGTGCCAGCGATCGGGCGGATGTCGATGCGGCCCTGAATCGACCGCACATGAACCTCAGGCGAACTCCCCACCAGGGCGAAGTCGCCCAACTCGAGGATGAACATGTAGGGCGACGGATTCACAAGGCGCAGCGCGCGGTAAAGATCCACTGGCGGACGGTCAAAATCCGTCTCAAAACGCTGGCTTGGAACAAACTGGAAAATGTCGCCGGCCGCGATGAACTCCTTGCCCTCGCGCACCATCGTTTCAAACTCCTCTTGGCTGGTGTTGCTCGCCGCATGGACGGGCTCCACCTGCACCAAGCCGTTGAGCGCAGGCACATGGAGCGGGCGATTGAGGATTTCAACCATCGCGGCGATCCTCCCACGCGCCGCACCGTAGGCCTCCTCCGGCGTGGCAAATTCATCGATGAACGCATTGGCAATCACCTGCAAGCGGCGCAAGCGGTGGTCAAAAACCAGCAAGGTATCCGCCAACATGAACATCGCATCCGGAATCCCAATCACATCCGGCGGTGGCGGCCCAAGCGTCGGCTCAAACTGCCGCACGGCATCATAGGAAAGGTAACCCACCATCCCGCCGGAAAATTGAGGCAAGGCACCATGAGTGACCGGCTGATACGGGGCCATCTCACGCTCCAAAGCCGCCAAAACATCGTCCGGCGCGGTAAAAACCCGGGACTTCGAGCCCTCGCGCACGGTAATTTCCTTGCCACGCGCCTCAAACACACAGCGGGGACCACTGCCAACAATCGACCACCGCCCGCCTTTCTCGGTGCTCTCCGCGCTCTCTAAAAGAAACGAATGACGATTATCCCGCAACTTAAGATAAGCGGACAAAGGGGTCTCGAAGTCTGCGGCAAGCTGGGTGTAAACGGGCACGACATTGCCCCGCTTCGCCAGCTCAGCGAAGACTTCCAAAGATGGCTCAACCGGAATGGAACTCACAACGCCGCGAAGCATGTCCGGGAAA
>JBILPN010000653.1:0-2551 GCA_044373865.1 Luteolibacter sp.
AACGACGGATTGGAGGCATCTATCGAGCAGCAAAACATGTTGATCAGCCCTTTACCTTGCAGCCGATTCGCCGCTTGGAGATCATCAAAAACGTGATTCTTCGATGCGTATCAGCACACTCGCAACTCAAGCGCTGCCTCAATTGGATCATTTCCGGAATGATCCTGTTATTTTGGCCCATTCCAATTTTTGCACGCTTGGTATTTGGATTCTACTATCGCCACGCAGCGACAAGGATTCTCCGAAAGTTAAATAGCTCGAAGAATGTATTTGTTTATTTTGATTTACGCCTTGGCCGAAATCGGGATGTTTCAAAATACATGCGTTGGAAATATGGGACTGCATTCGAGACAAAAACCGGTGCCTCAACCATCATTCCTTTCACTCACTTGGCGCGTTTTGAACAAGTCTATAGCTTTTCAGCAATGATCTGGGCCTATCAAGCCTTGAAAAATATGGAAGACGGAAAAGCAAGCGGCTGCGTTGTTGTAAACTACTTGCTACCGGCGGCGTCACTTTTCCAAGTCCACGTCCAAGGTGGAGCCTATCAGCGCGATGTCCGTCGCCGTCTCTTGCTGATGAAGGCAAACTCTAGTGGTTATTTCGAAAAATTCATGTATGCCGAGTTCATTTCCAACCTCAGTCATACGCGATTTTTTCCGATCGAGCTATCGAAGAGCTATGAGTGCTTCTTCGGAGGCATGTTTGCGGGTGCGGTTCTTCAAGCCGATGCCGTATCGAAAACCGCGCGACATTTTACCGCAAGTGCTAGAAAGTATGGAAATCACGTGTTGTATGTCGCAGACCGGATTTGTACTCATTTACGAACTTCAAATCAGCTGATTGACGATGGATTTGAAAGCCTTCACTTTCCCAATCGCTTCATTGTTTTTGATCAGGTGACCAGAGCCGAGTTCCGTCGACAAGGAGTGGTTGACAGCCAAATCTATTCTTACACGCGGGATTTTTCGATTGCGCCGACCAATGATGTTTGTGAGGAACTTGTTAAAAATCAAGTGGTGATACTATTGCAAGCCTATGAAGATAACATCGGCGGAATGGTTCGTTTGGGTGGAGCACTGATCAATGCTCTCCCGGATATCACAGTAACCTATCAGGAGCATCCAAATTTCCCAGTTTGCAATCGTGTGAAGGCTGATTTGGCGAGAAGTCACCCAAAACGTCTTCGTTTTTTAGCCGCTGGTGAGAAGTTAAACTATCAAACAATTTTGTGTCTTGTCACTGGATATTCGACAGCCGCAGTGCCAGGCATTCTCAAGGGAATACCATTGGTATGGCTGCGCCGACAAGTGGATAACTCGATCTATGGAGAAGATTACCTTCAACGGATTGGGTTCGTGGCCGACAAGTTTGATGAAGTGATATCCAGAATACGCAAGATTGCGAATCATGATTCGAAAACCTTGGAAGCTTGTGTTTCAGCCACAACGGAAGCAAGGTCGATCTTCATGCCGTTTCCGCTCGAGAAAAGCCGAGATTTTGGCCATGCGATCATGTCCGCGATTGATGATTCATTTGAAGAGATTCGAATGCTCAATATAAATACATAATCCGTAGTAGCTTTTGCATGGGTTTCTGCGGTGTGCTGCGGCGACTTAAGCCAAGCCCAAAGAGCAGCAGACCTGTAAATCCCCGCCATTCTCTCACCGAGCTTGTCAGTTTACCACAGAAACTTAAACTCAAAGCCCGTGAGCAACTCCACAACGACTTCACCACCACGCGCTTGGGCAGAGATCGACCTCTCCGCCCTGAAGCACAACCTTGATATCGCCCGCCAAGCATTCGGCGGCGGTGCTCTAATGGCGGTGGTGAAAGCAGGCGCTTACGGTCATGGCCTTGAGGAAATCGCGAACCGCCTTGCTTTAGCGAAAGTCACCTTCCTTGGTGTCGCCAACGTCGGCGAGGCTCGTAGAATCCGCGCGGCAGGCGTCAACACTCCCATCTACCTGCTTGGTGCAACGTGGGCGGATGAACGCCAGGAAATCGTCACCAACGCATGGACGCCCTGCATCTCGTCACTCCCAGAGGCCACCCATTTTCACCAACTTGCCACCGCTCACGGGTCACGATTGAAAGTTCACCTTGCCGTGGACACCGGCATGGGTCGCGGTGGATTTGTTGCAGAGAATCTGCCTGAAACTCTCGCCCAGCTCGAAGAACTGAGTGGTTTACAAATCGACGGCATCGGTTCCCACCTGCCTTCTGCCGACGAGGATCCGGAATTCACCAAAGACCAATTTCAACGCTTTGCCCGCATCATCCAAGAGCTTGGAGGAACACAGCGTTTTTCGTGGATCCACCTTTCTAATAGCGCCGGAATTCTCGGCTATGCGGCCTCGGTTTGCAATCTATCGCGCCCTGGCCTGATGCTCTACGGAGTCTCTCCCCTACCCGAATTTCAAGGGAAACTTCGCACCGTGATGACTCTGAAATCACGCGTCACCCTCATCCGCACGCTTCCAGAGGGCCATGGAATTTCCTACGGCCGCCAGTTCGTCACCACTCAAGCCACGCGCGTGGCAACCATCGG
>JBILPN010000654.1:0-2550 GCA_044373865.1 Luteolibacter sp.
GCGTTGAACAAGATCCTGCATGGCATCGTAGCTGGGACCAAGGGAACCGAGGGAGGGGTGATTCCTCGGTAAGTGGTAGAGACCGCGACCGGCACGATTGATGAGCCCACTTTTGCAGTTGCGGGAAAGGGTATTATCCACCGCCGCACGCGATCCCAGATCAATGAAATCCAACGGAGTCCAGACACGATCCTGCGGCCCCGTACGGATTCGGTCGAGGATAGAGGCGTCAATGGAATCAACGTGCTTTTTCATGGCGGAGTGACTTTTCGAGAGAAAATCTACGGGTTTTTCTGTCGAAAGCAAGGTCAGAAACGGTCCCTAGTGGAAACATGATTATCTTCCTCTACGGTCAGAAAGTTCTCTTGAAAGCTAGTTTGGTTTTGGAGCGGGTGTATGTAGTTCAGAGTTAGAGCAATCAGCGTATCAGGAATCGTGATTCCGTTGGTGCTGCGCTTCACCACCCGGTAGTTCGGATTGCGGCGGCTTTTCTGCCAGTGGAAGTCGAAGCCTAAGAAGGTAAACCTCCCGCTGCTTTCCGGCTCCCACCGGTTGAATTTAACCAACGTGACCTCCCCGTCCGTTTTGTCGTCCTTGGATCAACTCAAGCAATCGACCCAAACCCGCCTAGAGCAATCCCGGCGGGCGTTTTCGATGCATACCGCCGTGCATACCTGACCCCGGAAATGATGCGTTTTAGAGGGTGGGGCGAGCTCAAAACTTTGTTGCGGCACCTTACGGGCAACGAGCAAAAAATCCGACAGTCCTTAATTCTCTGCAAGTTACTTGTCTTCAATGAGTGGGCCCACAGGGATTTGAACCCTGGACCAAAGGATTATGAGTTTGATTCTAGCGGTTTTCAGGAGTCCACGCGACTCAACCAAAATGAATCATAATGCACTTATGGTGAGTGTATTGCGGATATTTCAAGGGTGTATTTACGTCGACTTTGATGCAGTCATGCGCTTTCGAGATTGACCTACAATTGCCCTAGCATATCCTGCTAGGACTGATGCCGAGGGGAACTAAAAAGATGCAGTCGAGCGGAGCGAACCAGTTCTGCTTCTTCCGGCAGCCGCGTAGTCGTTACTATTCGGTGAGGCTCATGCTGGACGGAAAGCGGCGGCGCTTCTCGACCGGTGAGACGTCACTCAAGGCCGCCAATTCAAAGGCGGTGGCGATCATGGCGGACATCAAGAGCCAGGGATTCGATGCGGCCATCAAACTTCACAGCAAGCGCCGGGACGAGATTCCCGAAGATCCTACCATCGATGAATTCGCTAAGCTTTACCGGCTTGTGATCACCACTGCGGATTCGCCACCCACCAAGATTAGCAGCGAGCGCTACGTGCGTTGTCTGGAGCGTGTCTGTGAAGGGGCCGGCGTGAAACGTATTCGGAGTCTCAGCGCGGTGGCCGTGGAGCGATTCAAGGATTCCTACATCCGCTCGGCTCTGCCAGATGAATCAACTCGTCCCAAGGGGAAGTCTCCGGCAAAGAAGACCACGAGAATCCGTGATGCATCAGGCGTGCGTACGACCCTCAACGGAATCCTTCGCAATGCGGCGGCGATGTTTTCCAAAAGTCTACTGGCGGCTTATCAGCTGAGGGATCTCACACTGGAAAATCCATTCGCTGGCACCAAGCTGAAGCGGATTCCCATCAAGGCGCATTCCCCTTTTCCGAAGGATCTCATCGAGCGCATCTGGCAGTCCTCGACGCTGCTGCGTGATGGCGACCCAATGGCTCCCGCGCCGACCAATCAAGGAGGACGCCGATCTGAGAATGCCATCGATTTTCGTGAACCGCATTTGGATGCGTTCGCGATTCTTCTGCTTGAACTCGGTCTCGGCCTCCGGCGCAACGAGGCCGACAAGGCAGAGTGGTCTTGGATCATGGAGATGCCGGATGGTCGGCGGTTTCTTGAGGTTCGTGCCACGGACGTCTTCGTTCCAAAATCCAAACAATCTCGCGTGATTCCGATCGATCCAGTCGTCTGGGAGTCTCTGGTGGCAATCAAGTCCGACCCGCGGTTCATCGTGCCTGCCCCTAAGCGCCAGATTAAACGCAGGACGATTACCAAGAGTGCGGTGTATCGCTGCGAGGAGGCTCACCGCGTTCTCGTAATTTGGCTGAGAAACGCAGGTGTCACCGACCCGAAACCCTGTCATGCGTTGCGCAAGGAATTCGGATCCTACGTCGCCACCTGTTTCAGCTTGTTCCATGCCCAGAAGCTGCTCGGCCACTCGACACCGGCCGTAACCTCCGCCTATTACGCCAGCCTCACCGACCTCCCCCACCTCCAACCTTCCCGCATGGGACAATCATCATGAGCGCGAAAAAGGCCACGAAGAAAACCGCGCCCGCGAAAAAAGCCGCCGCCCAAGCGGCGTCCGGGAAGGCGAAACCCGAGTCAACTACCGGGAAACCCACCGCCAATTCAGAAAATCAGGAAAAGGAGGCCGAGAAACAAAAGCCGGAAGTGTCGAGTGTCGGCTCCGCTAACAAGCCGGATGAAGTCACTGGTAGTGCTGGTGGGTCGGTGCCGGTT
>JBILPN010000098.1:0-9009 GCA_044373865.1 Luteolibacter sp.
CCACGCGCATGAGATTCCGTTTGGGTCGCATGTCGCCGATCCGCGGAGGGCTTGCATTGGGAGCCTTGACGCCCTTGTTGCCATGCGGGCCCTTGTATCTGTTATTTGGTGCAACCTTGCTGAGTGGCAGTGCGCTGCGAGGAGCGGAGTTCTCGCTCGCCTTTGGGCTTGGGACCGTGCCATTGCTGTGGCTTGCGCAGCATCAGATCCGGCATTTGCGGAATCGCCTGAGTCCGGCGGTGATGGTTCGGATTCAGCGCTCGCTGGCGCTGCTCACCGCCTTGGTGATAGGTTTCCGGCTTTATGGGACCTTGCCATTTGCAGCGCCACCGGCAGAGCCCAAGGGGCTGCCCTCCTGCTGTCATTGAACCACTTATTCTTCTTACTCTATGTCAAATTGCACCCATTGTGGCACCCCCTTTTCCGCAGTTGATCCGCAAGAGCAATTTTGCTGTCGGGGATGTGAGTTTGTGCATGAGTTGATTCAAAATGAAGGATTGGACCGCTTTTACGACTTGCGCAGCAGTTCCACGGTCCGGCCAGCGCGTAGCGTGCCATTTGAGGCTCATGATTTTTCTTGGTTAGAGAATCAAGTGCTGGAAATGGAAGCCAAATCAAAGCCGGGAGATGAGCTTGAGGGGGACTTCTCGTTGGAGGGAATTTCATGTGTTGGTTGCGTGTGGTTGGTGGAGAAGATCTACCTGCGTCATGCGGGTGCGCTTGAGGCGGTGGCGCATCCGGCAACGGGGGATTTGCGGTTGCGTTGGGTTGCCGGTGCTTTGGATTTGACTGCGGTGGCGCGTGAGTTGGCGTCCTTTGGTTATATGCTTACGGCGTTTCGGAAAAACGCAAGCCAGGGCGAGACTCGTCAGTTAGGCATTCGGCTTGGACTATGTGGGGCCTTCGCGATGAATGCGATGGTGTTTACCTTGCCGCGGTATGTTGGGATGCCGACGGATTTTTCGTTCGCGCCGATTTTCCAATTGATTGCATTTCTATCCGCCATGTTGGCAATGTTGGTGGGCGGCAGTTATTTTATCCGCCGCGCTTGGAATGCGGCGCGGAGTCGGACGCCGCACATTGACATGCCGATTGCGCTAGGTTTGATTCTCGCTTTTGCTGGGTCATTGGTGGGATGGGCGATGGAGATCGAGGGGCTCTTGTATTTTGATTTTGTTGCGATGTTTGTCTTCTTGATGTTAGGCGGGCGCTTTTTGCAGTTGTCCGCGATTGAGAAGAACCGCAACCGCTTGCAGAGGCAGCGGCCGATTCCGGATCATGTGCGTTCTCCGGATCATCGCGAGCCGGTTGCCTTGGCCGCGATCCAGCCGGGTTTGCGATTTGAGTTGTTGCCCGGGCAGTCGGTTCCGGTTTCGGCGACCTTGGAGTCGTGTGCGGCGGATTTCTCGCTTGAGTGGATCAATGGTGAGGCCGAGCCACAGACCTTCCGTCCTGGGCGGCCCCTGCCGGCGGGAGCGATTCATCTGGGTTCAGAGCCGGTTGTTCTAAAGGCTGGCGAAATTTGGGAAAACTCGTTGTTGGCCAAGTTGTGCTCCAGCCAGCGCGTGCCGATTCGAGTTCCGGCCTTGGAAAAATTGTTAAAATCTTATTTATTGGCGGTCCTCGTGATTGGCGTGGCTGCGTTCTTTTGGTGGTTTTCGCGTGGGGATGCGGCGTCCGCCTTGCAGGTGATGATCTCCGTGTTTGTGGTTTCCTGTCCATGCGCGTTGGGGGTCGCCCTGCCATTGGCGGATGAGTTGTCGGGCTCGCGCATGGAGCGCTCCGGGGTGTTTATCCGTGAATCCATGTTGTGGGCGCGTTTGCGGCGCGTGAAGACGATCATTTTTGACAAAACCGGGACACTCACGCTTGAGCGGCCGGTGTTGGCGAATCCGGCGGCGATTGAAATTTTGGATTACGATGCGCGTCTTGCCTTGGCGCGGCTGAGTTCCGGGTCCTTGCATCCGGTTTCGCGCTCCTTGTTGGAAGCGTTGGGCCATCAGGGTCAGCGCCTGCTGCGCGATGACGCGTCACCGCTGATCCATGATGTTGCAGGGGCGGGGCGGTATTTTGAACTTGGCGGCGAGCAATGGTCGCTTGGGCGGCCGGGCTGGAAACCTCAATTCGGGATTTTGCCCGGCGAGAATCCTGCGGTGCATGATGCGGAGCTTTGCTTGAATGGCGTGCTGGTTGCTCATTTCCAGTTTGAGGAATCGCTGCGCCCGGATGCGATTGCCGCGCTTCGGTTGCTGCGGGAGCGGGGTTTCCGGATGTTGATTTTGTCGGGGGATCGGCAGGAGAAAGTCACGGCGGCCGCAGAAATTTTGGGAATTCCGGCTGGCGATGCGCACTCGGCGCTGCAACCGCTTGAGAAAGAGGCGCTGGTGCGGGAAATCGACCATCATGACACCTTGTATCTCGGCGACGGAGCGAATGACTCGTTGGCCTTCAATGCGGCATGGACGACGGGGACTCCGGTGGTGGATCGCAGCCTCTTGGAGTCCAAGGCGGATTTTTACTTCCTTGGCCATGGTTTGCGCTTCCTCCCACAGTTGCTCGCGCTTGCTAAGCGCCGCCAATGGGTGGTGCGCGCGGCATTTTCCTTTGCGCTGATTTACAATTTAACCGCCATTGCATTTTCGATTGCCGGGCACATGAACCCGCTGATTGCGGCGATCATCATGCCGCTGAGTTCTGCGGTTTCTCTTGGCATTGTCGCGCTTGGCTTGCGGCAGACAAACAATCTCACGCAGAAAGTTGTTCTTTTCCCAAGAACTCTCCTATGCTCGCTGCCAAGGCATTGCAGTGCCAAGCGGCGGCCATGACAAACGATCCAAGCCATTTCGAGCAAAACCTGTTTGAGAAGCTTCTCCAGTCGGAGCTTCTAATCACGTATCAACATGCCTTTCGCAGCGCGACAGGCCTTCCTTTACGACTGGTTAGCAGCGACATGGAGAACTGGTGTTTGGACGATCAGACGGGCAACAGGAGTGAATTTTGTGTGAAGTTGAACCTTTGCAAAACTGCGTGCCAGTCGTGTATTGCAGTCAATCACCGACTGATGACGGAGGCGAAAGTCAATGGTCCGACGACCTGTCACTGCTTTGCCGGGATGGCGGCGAGCGCGGTGCCGGTGCGCAATGGTCCGACCTTGATCGGTTTTTTGAAGACGGGGCAAGTGTTCCACAGCGTTCCTGAGCCAGCCGCTTTTGATGTGGTGGCCAAGACTTTGGCGCGGCAGGGATTGCAGGAGGAAGAAGTCGAGGCGCTGCGCAGTGCCTATTTAGAGACCCGGGCAGTCGAGCCCGAGCGCTACCAGAGCATGGTGACTCTGCTTGCCACCTTCGCCGAGCAACTCAGTCGGCACGCGGAAAAGCTCGCCACCATCAGCGATGGCAGCGAACCGGCGGCCATCGCGCGGGCGCGGAAATTCATTGAGAAAACGCTGGCAGACCCGCTGCCACTCTCGTTGGTTGCACGGCAGGCGGGCTTGAGCGAATCCCATTTTTGCCGACTTTTTAAGGAGGCGACTGGCCTCACCCTCACGGATTACGTCAACCGCCGCCGCGTCGAGTGGGCCAAGCGAGAATTGCTCAAGCCTGAGGTCCGCGTCTCGGAAATTGCCTTCCAAGTCGGGTATCAATCGCTTTCGCAATTCAATCGGAGTTTTGCCCGTTTCACCGGAAATTCACCGACGAATTTCCGGCGCGAGGAATTTGGAACCGCCTCGTAATCAACGAACGACCTCGGTGCCGATGCCGCCATCGGTGAAAATTTCCAGCAGCAAAGCGTGGGGTAGCCGTCCATCGACGAAGTGGACCTTGCGGACGCCGGCGTTGAGCGCGTCCACCGCGCTGCGGATTTTCGGGATCATTCCGCCAGAAATGGTGCCGTCGGCGATGAGCGCGTCTGCCTCCTTGCGGGTGACAGACTTGATGAGCGTGCTCGGGTCTTTGGGATTGGAGAGCAGGCCAGGGACGTCTGAAAGATAGACCAACTTCGCCACGCGGAGTTCCTTTGCGAGAGCTGCTGCGGCGAGATCTGCATTGATGTTCAATGCCTTGCCAGTTCCCAGTTCTGCGGCGAGGGGGGAAATGACTGGCACGATGCCGGCATGGTGCGCGGCGTCCATGTGCGCCATTTGGCAGGCAACGACCTCGCCAACGCGCCCGATATCCACCCGCTTGCCGTCGGAGTCCATGCCTTTGATTTTTTCCCCGATGAACACGTCGTTGCCGGCGATGCCGACGGCTTTTCCGCCGAAGTCACGGATCATGCGGACGAGGCCGGGGTTGATTTCCTCGGATAGAACTTGGGCGACGATGTTGATAGCGGCGTCGGTGGTGACGCGGAAGCCGCCGACGAATTTCGCCTCGAGTCCGGCGGCTTCCATGGCTGCGGAGATGGCCTTGCCGCCGCCATGCACGACGATCGGGTTGATGCCAGCGACTTCGAGAAAGACGATGTCGCGCATGACTTTGGCGACCAGTTCCGGGTCCTCCATGGCGGATCCGCCCATTTTGATGAGGAAGGTTTTGCCGCGGAATGCTTGCAGGTAGGGGAGCGCCTCGATGAGGGCGTTGGCTTTTTCGATGGGGTCCATGGCGGGTGTGGGGCTTAAGATTTTGAGGAGGATTTCTTGCTGCGCGAGCGTTTTTGCGCGGTGGATTTTTGGGCGGGAGGCTTGCGGTTGATCTGCGTTTCTGGGGCTGCGGGGGGTGGAGTTGCGTGAGCGAGGGTGGGCTTTTGCTGCGGAGGAAGGGGCGTGGGGGTAGGGGAGGGGGAATTGCCTACCAGATTGGCAATTGCGCTGGTGGCGAGGATGGCGGCGAGCAGCGCGATTCCCGGCAGCCATGCCGAGGCCATGCCAAGCCCGATCCATTGTGCGGCGAGGCAGGCGGCTCCGAGGATGAGGGTGCCAAGATTGCGCACAAAGCTGGATGAGCCGCTGAGCAGGCTGAGAATGGCGGCGACGGCACCCAGCATGCCAAGCTCCCATGCCAAGCTGGCTCGGCGAAATTTCTGCGTCTCGCCGAGCCCCGCCTCGGATGCGATTGCTTGGATCACCGCGCTGAGATTATTTGAAAAATCCCGGGTTCCGGCGTCCGCGGCGCTGCGGTCATCTCGTAAAATGACGGGCCTCGGCGCGTTTTCTGGGATGGCTCCGACGGCGGCATTCACAAGCGCCTCGGCTGAAATTTCCGTGTGTGCAGGCGTGGGTTTGATCGATGCGACGATGCGGCCGTAGGTGTCGATGGGCAGCACCGGGCCGGCGGGGCTGAGTTTTAGGGATTCTCCGAGACGGACTTCCACCGCTTCAGGCGTGAGCTTGAGCCGCTGCAGGACGGCGAGCAGGGGGTAGGAGAAAATGACGCGATCCTCCCAACGCGCGAGTAGGTAGGGGGAGTTGCCGGTGGGCTCGGACTCAAGCACCGAGAAGCCGGCCCGCGCGTTTTCACCGCCGAGAATCAGGTCTGGGATGGGGCAACGATTGACCGTGGGGAGCTGTTTGGTGTCGCCATGGATGGCGGTGAGCGGCAGGGATGCGCGGCGGAAGCTTGGTAAAATGGGAGTGGGGACGGCGCTGCGAGAGAGCGGGGCCGCCAGTGTCAGCGAGTCGAAGCGAGCCAGTGATTTTTCGAGAGCCGCCAAGCCGATTGCGTCCGCCGCTTCCCATGCAAGGACGCAGGCGACCCCGGCATCCTTGACGCCGAGGCGGTGGAAATTGCTGAAAATCACCGCCATGTCGATGGGTGCTGGCGGTGAGGATTGGAAAAACCCATCTGGATCATCCGCGAGCGAGACGATGGCGGGCGCGAGTTGAGGTGCGGGGCGTGTCGTCGTGGTTGGTGCGCGCAGCTGCCAGGGAGCGGCGTGGCTGCCCTCGCCCGAGACGAAAAAGGGTGGGTTGGTGAAACCTTGTGCGACGGCGGTGAAGGCGTGGCGGTCCAATGCACTGCCGGGCACGAAATTCAACACGCCGCAGCCAGCTGCCACTGCGACAAAGAAGCCAACGAGCCGACGCTGGAAGGGGCGATTCACGGTTTCAAGTGGCGGATCGCCGCGAGAACCGGCGCGAGCGGTGCTTCCAGTGCGGTGCCGGCGGTCACTTCTCCCAAGGAGCGCCCGGCGGTGGCAATGTGCTGGCGATACCACTCGTCGCCGCGGTTTTTCACGATGTTGCCATACGCTCCGAGCGCTTGCATCAGGCGCTGCGCCGCGCATTCGTGAAAGACGGTCTCGGCTGGCAGTTCGTCGGAAATTTCCTCCCACAGCGCCAACAGCGCTTGCCGTTCTTCCGGTGTGTGGTCGAGGTAGGGGTCGTAAATCAGCGAGGCCAAGTCGTATTCTTGGCGGCCGCGCCTGAGGCCTTGGAAGTCAATGAGCCACACTTGCCCGTCCTTGATCATCAGGTTTTGCGACTGGAAATCGCGGTGGACGAGGTGCCTTGCGACCGTGCCAAGCCGCTCGCTGAGTGCATTGAACACCGGGTTTTTCCTCAAATCATCGGCATTTAAGCCAAGAAAGTCTTCGACCATGTATTCGAAGAAATACTGCTGTTCCCAGCGGTAAAGCGCGGCGTCGAAGGGCGGCATCAGGTGGAAATCCTTGGCCGGTTTTGCATAAAACAAGCGGTCCACTTGTTCGAAGGCTGAGCGGTAATACGGCAGCCGCTCGGCAAAGGGCTGCTGCTTGAGAGATAGCAAATCGACGTCTCCGAGATCTTCCACCAGCACCACGCGGTGGCGCGCCCGTTCGTGTAGGATCGCTGGCACGCGCAATTTCGCCTGCTTGAGGAAGTGGCCGACCGGGATGAATTGAGAATTGTCCTCGCGTTCCTCGGTCCAGTGAATGCCGATGAATGGCACGTGGACCGGGGACTTCACGCGGACGATGGTGCGTCCGGAAGCGCCGCGTTTGAGCGGCTCAAGCGTGATGGGCACACTCGGGTCCACGCCGAGAAACTGGCGGGCGGTGGATAAAATCGCTTCGGTTGGCATGGGCGGGGGGAAACTAGCGTGAAAATGCGAACTTCTGCAAAGGGAAATCCTGCGGCAGAGCCAAGCGGCTGTGCAGCTTGCTCGCCAGCGTTCAGGCATTGCGCAGGCCCGCTGCGATGTGCCGGGCCATTCGCTTGAGTTGGAGAATCTGGATTTGCCGCCGCAGCCGCCGCCCTTTCGCGTGCTGCCTTGCGACGGAAAGCCAGCGGCGAAGAACCTCAGAGTATTGCAGATACAGGAATGTCCGCGCCGGAATCTCGCGCATTTCCGTGCCATATACTGCCATGAAGCTTTGGAAATCCGCTTTGGCGCACCCGCAGCTCCGCAAATCTGCCGCGGGGACGGGGCGGATCCGTGAATTGCTCAAATACGTTAGAAACCGGCAGATGTCATACGTGATCGGACGCTGAACCTGCGCCAACAAGTCGAAACCGGTCACGCAAGTTTCGCTCATGAATAGGTTGGACGGGGTGAAATCATGATGCACGACCGCATGGGCGACTTGGAAATCTCCTTGTTCGGCGGTGATTTTTTTCCAGAATTTCAGGTGGTTTTGCAATTCGGTTTCACGCGCAAGAAAGTTTGGCTGCATCGCTAAAATACTGCGAATCAAGCGCTTGTATTCATGCTGGGTGGCGGCGGAATCATGGGGCCTGTGGGAAATTTCCGCTTGCCGGTGAAACCAGAGTAGCCATTGCGCGGCCATTTGGATTTGGCCCTGACGCTTGGATTTCGAGAATCGACTGCGGCGTAAACGCTCATGCAAGGTCGGAGCATGGATCCATTCCATCACGATGAGGTTGAGGGATTCTACCACGCCGTAGGGTGCGGGCACGGTGAGGCGTGGCGAGCTGCTCGACCGCGCGTGATAGAATTCCAGCGCTTGGCGCATGATTTCGGAAGATTCCCGACCAGCTAAGCCTGGGTGATACACCTTGGCGGCGACAATTTGTTTGAGCTGTGTGGAGCTCACTTTGAAGATGCAGCCGCCGCGACGGTGGAAGGTTTTGAGGACGGTCCAGTCGCCCGAGCCGGGAAACATTGCTGCCAACTCGTCTAGGATTTGGTGGCGAAGGAAGCTTTCAGAAGCGCTGGCAGGGGACTTGCTCAAGGGTGGATGATGGGGGTGTGCGGGTGGACTGCATAGTGCAATGAATTCTGCCTGCGGTCGTCAATTCATTAGCTCGCTGAGCGCATGGCGGGTGCATTTAAGGTTGTCGGCGCACGCGGAATGCGGCTTGGTGTGAGTCATGAAAATTTCTTGGAGAGTCGTGACTTGGTTCGCACTGCTCGGCGCAGTTCCATCCCTTGCTGCCGCGCCACTAAGCGAGCGGATCGCGCTGGAGATGGAGGCGCAAATCAAGGCGCGCGAGCTTGCCGGGGTGGTCACGCTGGTGGCGGATGCGGAGAAGGTGCTGCATCTGGCGGCGGATGGCTTTTCGAACTTGGAAAAATCCGTGCCCATGACGCCGGATACGGTCTTTTGGATCGCATCCATGACCAAGCCAATCACGGCGACGGCGGTGATGATGATGCAGGATGAGCAGCGACTTTCGGTGAAGGATGAGGTTTCGAAGTTCTTGCCTGAGTTCCGCGATCTCAAGGATGCGGCGGGAAATCCGGTGACGATCACGATCGAACAATGTCTAACACACAGCAGTGGATTGAGTGAGCTGAGTGGTGAGGAGCTGCGTGCGTGCCGGACTTTGGCGGATCTCAGCCCGCTCATTGCTGCCAAGCCGGTGAAATTTTCGCCCGGTGAAAAGTGGGAGTATTGCCAGACTGGGATCAATCTCGCCGCGCGAATTGTCGAGGTGGTTTCGGGCAAAACATTTCCGGAATTCCTGCAAGAGCGGCTGTTTGGACCCTTGGAGATGGTGGACACGAGTTTCTATCCGGGGGCCTCACAGGTCGCTCGCATGGTCACTCCCTATCGCCGCAGCTCGGACGGTGGCTTGGAAGCGGCGGAATTTTCATTCCTTCATGGGGCGTCGCCGTCCGATGATCA
>JBILPN010000655.1:0-2544 GCA_044373865.1 Luteolibacter sp.
GGATTGTTGAACTGGCCGAGTTGCAGGTTGTTGTCGCCCATGTCCCAATGATAGGCGAGCGTGTCGCCATCGGGATCGGTGGCGGTGACGGCAAAATTGATCGTTTGGCCGACGGCGGGATTGGAATTGCTGACGGTGAGCGTGGAGATGACGGGTGCGGCGTTGTTGCCTTGGGTGCCGATGTTGACGACGACGTCGAGCCATTGGTTAGGAGCGGCACCGCCCCGGCCGATGGGAGTGAAATGGATGTTGGCAGCGGTATCGCTGAAGGTGCGGCCGATGAGGACGACGCCGTCTTCCTTGTCGTTGTTGTCCGCCGCCATGCCCGGGGTGGGACCATACGGGCCGCTGTCGCGGGAGTAGGGTGTCATGTCTAACATCACGGAGCGAAAGCCGCTACCATCGCGACGCCAATCGACTTGGAGGCCGTTGCGCAGCCAATCCTGCGCGATGCCATCGCTTGGCAGGAAGCGGTAGTTGAGCCAAAAGCGGTAGGGGTTGGCGAGGCCGGTGGGGTCGCTGGCGTTGAGGTTGATTTTGATGGCGCGGGTCACGCCGGGGGTCATGGTGGCAAATTGGGCGCTTGGCACATCGTGACGGAAAAGGCGGAAGGTGCCGCTGGTGGTGGTGCTGACGATGTCACCGTTGGCGGTCGCTAACCAGTCGAGGCGGTTTTTGTCGCTCGCGGTGTAATGGGCGCGGCCATTTTCGAAATCGCCAGAACTGTCCTGGCTGCCCATGACGGCGAATTTGTGGCCGTATTCGATGCGTTCGTCGTCAGGCATGTCGCCGACGTAGCCGCCGGGAGTCGAGTCGCGGCCGATGGGTGATGACGAATCGGTGAGCCAGTATTCCGAGTGGTTGAGGCCGAGGTTGTGGCCGAATTCGTGGGATGCGGTGCGCACCGAGATGAAGTTGCGGAGAAGGTGGGAAGCCGGGCCGTTGAGTTGCGCGATGCCGATGTAACCGAAGCCCTGGCCCTGGTTGTTGACGGCCGAGTTGGTGATGACGGTGTAAAAACTGAAGTTGGTGTGGTTCCAGGCCGGGTTGGCGGCGACGGCGGCCTGGCGCGCGTCGATGAGCAGGGTGTTGAAGTTTCCGATATATTCGCTGCCGTTTTTCGGCAGGGTGATCACGTCGGTGTAGGTGGTGGTTAGGGTTGACTTGCCATAGGAATTCTCCACCCAGAATGCCTCTGCCGCGCCTTGGTTAGATTGTGCGTTGGCGAGGGTGACAGGTACATAGTCAGGGGCTTCATTGGCAAAGCGGGCGCGAATGTAGAGCATGGTTTTCGCACCTTCCGTCCAAGCGGAGTAGGCAAGGGGCGGGAGGTCATCGTCGTTAGAGCCATCTTCGCCATTCAGCATGGAGAGGGGGAATATGCCGTCCATTTGACCCAGTGCGAGTTCCCGGTAGGCGGGCAGCGCCGTGGGGCCGAGCGTCTCTTCGGTTTCCCGCAGCTTTTGGCGCGCGGCTTCGAGGGCGGCGTCCGATTCCACTCCTAACAATCGTTTGCCGAGTTTTACCACGCGCCCGGCGAGCCCGTGGTCGGCGGCTTCCTCTGCGGATAGCTCCCGCAGCGGGTCGTCCCGCATCGCCATCACTTCATCGATCGCGATGCCATGCACCGAGAGTTTTTCCTTGGACATCGTCTCGGCGCGATCGCCGTAGGTGAACGCCTGCACGCGCTGGCCGCCGAGTGTCAGCCAATGTTGCCGCCACGAGCGCTCGCCGCAGGCTTGTTCGACGACGAGGTCGGCGGTGGTGCTGATTGGTTCTTCTAGTATTCTAACGACCTGTTTCGGCAATTGCTTGCGCGCGGAATACGGCACCGCTCGTTCCAGTGCTGCCAGTGGATTGACCTGGATGAGTTCTTTCAAGGCCACGCGCCGTGCCAGGGCTAACTCCACCCCTTGCGCGACTTTTTCGACCTGCCGATCATCCGCCAGCCACGCGTCGAAGGCATCGAGTGCGGCGGTATCGATGGGCCGGCGGGGCAAAGCCGCTGCCTGATCGTTTTTCGGCGTTGCCACAGCGGGTGGATGATCCGTAGCGGGTTGCAGCCGGAAGATGGCTAGCAGAACGAGCAGCAGCACAAGCGGCAGCAGCCAGCTTGATGACAATGGCAAACGAGGTTTCATGGCATCGGCTCGCTATTTTGTTTCACATTGTTCGAGGACGATGGACTCGGTGGCTTGGTTGGCGGCGGGCGGCAGGACGTTGCCCTCGATGGTGAGGCCTGAAGTCGAGGTCACGCGAATGAGCGGCCACGCCGAGTCCTCGATGCGGTTGTTGAGGATGGAAATGTTGCGGAGCGCGCCGGCGGGCAGGATCTGGCGGTTTCCTCCACGGGCGTGAACCTGGATCGGCGTTTGCAGGCAGCCTTTGATGAAGTTGTCCCTAACCACCACATCCGAAGACATGCCGGCTTCCATCCACCAGAACTCCGGAGAGATGAGCACCGCGGCCATGCGGCTGTTGGTAATTCGGTTGCCGCTAACCTCTCCCTTGCTGGCTTTGATGAGGATGCCGCGCGAACGGTTG
>JBILPN010000099.1:0-8998 GCA_044373865.1 Luteolibacter sp.
GGCCACGTGCTCCACATCGTCTGCGATCTCACCATCGCCGCTGACAACGCTCGCTTCGGACAAACCGGCCCAAAAGTCGGGTCCTTCGATGGCGGGCTCGGGTCGAGCTACCTCGCACGCATCGTCGGCCAGAAAAAAGCACGGGAAATTTGGTATCTCTGCCGCCAATACGACGCCCAACAAGCGCTCGACATGGGCCTCGTCAACACGGTCGTCCCACTCGCAAACCTAGAACAGGAAACACTCCAATGGTGCCGCGAAATGCTCGCCCACTCGCCACTCGCCCTGCGCTGCCTCAAGTCGGCCCTCAACGCTGACTGTGACGGGCAAATGGGGCTGCTCGACCTCGCCGGCAACGCCACTCTCCTCTACTACATGAGCGAGGAAGGCCGGGAAGGGAAACAAGCATTCCTCGAAAAACGCGTCCCTGATTTCTCAAAATTTCCCCGCGTCCCCTAGCCAAGCCCCAGCCACCACGGGCCCCTGATCACCCGGTGCTTGAATAAGGTCCACACGATTCCGCCCACGAGGTAGGCCATTCCAAGCACAAGCGCAAAGGGCAGCTGCCACCACAGGACCATGCACGCACCCACCGCGGAACCCACGAAAAAACTCAGGATCAACGAGCCAGGAACCATCCATTTCCAATAGGGGATGTCGTGACCTCTCATGCACATTCCCAACTGCACACCAAAGTCGGTCAACAGGCCGGTCAAATGCGTCGTGCGCAAAATCATCCCTCGATAATGCGTCGCCAGAGCGTTTTGGAATCCAAAGGCGAACCCTGCAAAACCCACCGCCATCAACGGCATCCGGCCAAGGGAAAAATGCGCCCCTAACAGACACAAGCCTATCCCTGAAATCGAGCGACCGTAGGGTCGCTCGAAATCCAAACTCGGCTGATGGATCAAATAACCCGCCGCACCGGCACCCACCACGAAGAAAAATGCAGCAATTGCAAGCATCCACGCGTCCAATCCCATTTGTGGATCTCCACGCACCACGTCCACTGCAACCTTCGACACATCACCCGTTAGGTGGCTCACCGAGGTCCCGAGATGAATCAAAAATCCTGCATTGGTCGCCGCGCTGAGGAAAGCAAGAATACACCCGCCAACTACGATCCATCTTGGGTGAGTTTTCGTCATTTGCCGCTTCAACCAAGCACCCCGCCCCCCACGCAACAAGCCCCAAACCACCTCCAACAAAAAACACCCGCCAAATGAACGCGCAACTTCCCGCCACCGCTTCGGTTGAAAAGAAATGCTACCAAGAGCCGATTCTTCCTGGACCATTTTTGAAGCCGCCCACCTGCTGAATCGCGCAGGCTTCGGCGGAAATCCCACCGAAATCAAAAATTTCCACGCCCTTGGCCGCAGCGCCGCCGTCGAATCGCTCATCTCACCCAGCGAGGCGCTCGATGCATTCCCCGCTCCCACTTGGAGCCAGGGTGCCGAGATGGAAAATTCGACCAAAAGGCTCTTCCAACAACGCCTGGAACTCCGCAAGACCGCACGCGAACAATCGCCCGAAGCCGCGGAAAAAGCCCGCCGCGAAGCCGTCCGCATGGAACAACGGGAGAAACGCCAACACGCCTTGGAAGCACAAGCATGGTGGTTCCGCAGGATCTTGGAAACTCAAGCTCCGCTCCGCGAGAAAATGACGCTGTTCTGGCACGACCACTTCCCAAGCTCTTTTCAAAAGGTCAAGCAACCCGTCCTGCTCATCCGCCAAAATGAGCTCTTCCGCAGCCACGCCCTAGGCAGCTTCAAGGAACTTACCCACGCCGTCCACTTGGACCCAGCCATGATGCTCTACCTCGATGGACAAAACTCCAAAAAGGGAATGCCCAATGAAAACTTCCCGCGCGAAGTGATGGAACTCTTCACCCTCGGTGAAGGAAACTACGCAGAAAAGGACGTCAGCGAGGCCGCCCGCGCGTTCACCGGATACCGCATCGACCGCAAAAACGGCCAAGTCACCCACCAAAAATCTCTCTGGGACGCTTCTGATAAGACGCTCTTCGGCAAAACCGGACCTTTCAATGGCACCGACGTCATTGACCTGATCTTCACTCAAAAAGAATCCGCCAAATTCATGGCGAAAAAACTTTGGGAATACTTCGTCTATGAAAAACCTTCTGAAAATGCACTAACCGCTCTCAGCGACATCTTCCAGAAAAACCAACTCCAGGTCGCACCCCTCCTTCGCGAAATTTTCCTCTGCAAGGAATTCTACTCGGATCAAGCCATGCGCTCTCAGATCAAGTGCCCGATCCAGTTCCTCGCATCATCTCTCAAGCAACTGGAGGTGCAAAATCCTCCCCTCGGCTTCCCGATCACCGCACAAGCCCAACTCGGCCAAATCCTCTTCGCTCCCCCAAACGTCGCCGGCTGGGATTGGGGGCAAGCTTGGATCAATACCAACACACTCCTCACACGCTACAATCTCGCGGGCTTCCTCACCAAGGGCTCCGGCGCGGATGCTTCCTCAGAGCGCACCAAGGTCAAGGGCATGGCTGCCGCACCCAGAAAAATGAACCGCGGCTGGGACGGACCAAACTACGATCACATCGCACCGCGCACACTGCGCGAAAACCCGAACGACCTTGTGGACTCACTCATTTTCCGCTTTTTCCAAAGCCCCATTCCTGACAAGGCGCGCAGTTCATTCATCGACTACGCCAACGCTAAAAAAGGAGCCATCTTCACCAACAAGGAAGTCGCCGAGCTTTGCCATCTCATGCTCAGCACTCCTTACTATCAACTTTGCTAACACTCACGCCCGCGCCCACTCCAACAACCCATCCCACACCATGAAAACTCGCCGCGATTTCCTCCGCTCCACGGTCCTCGGTGCCTCTGCCACTTGGACGGTCCCAATGTTTATCGAACGCACCTTCGGCCAACTCCACCAAGGCTCACGCGATCTAGCAACCCAAGCCAACACCGGCAAGGACGACACCATCCTCATCGTCCTCCAACTCGCCGGCGGCAACGATGGCTTGAACACTCTCGTCCCTTTCGCGGACGATGCCTACCACAAGGCCCGCCCGCGCATCGCCAAATCCGCAAAACAAATCATCAAACTCAACGACCACGTCGGCCTCAACAACTCGATGCCATTCCTCGGCTCAATGTTCAACGATGGCAAACTTGGCATCGTGCAAGGCGTCGGATACCCCAACCCGAACCGCTCTCACTTTGTCTCCACCTCAATCTGGGAAACCGCAGACCCTTCTAACCGCTCTGCCACGGGTTGGCTCGGGCGCTACTTCGACAACGCCTGCCCGGGCGCTGATCCCACCGTCGGCATCAGCTTTAACAAAACCCAACCCGAAAGTTTTGGCGCAACCAAGAACCCAGGCATCTGCCTCAACTCACCAGAACTTTACCGCTGGATCCACGGCGGCGGCGAAAAAGCACAAGCCGAGCAGTTTTTCTCCGAACTCAACCAACCCGCAAATGCCCTGGATGCCGAGGATGACACCCCCTCCGACGGTGGCTCAATTGCCATGCCCGGAGGTGGCAAAATCGGCGGCATCACCGGCGAGGGCAACCTTGCATTCCTTGAGCGCGTCGCACTCGACGCCCAAGTCAGTTCGAAGAAAATCCTCGAACTCGCCTCCCGCCACCGAACCAAAGTCACCTACGATGGCACTCCCCTTGCACGCAACTTGAACCTCGTCGCACGCATGATCGCCGGCGGCATGCCCACCCGCGTTTACTATGTCAGCCACGGTGGCTTCGACACACACAACCAACAGATCAACTCTCACGACAGACTGTTAGGCCAGCTCGACAGCGCGTTAAAATCCTTCTTCGCCGACTTGAAAGAACAAGGGAACGACAAGCGAGTCACTCTCATGACCTTCTCTGAATTTGGCCGCCGCGTCTCGGAAAACGCCAGCGCCGGCACAGACCATGGCAAAGCCTCCTGCCTCTTCGTCGCAGGTCCCGGCGTGAACGGTGGCCTGCACGGCAAGCACCCGAGCCTAACTGACCTCTCCGAGGGCGACATCCAACACAGCGTCGATTTCCGAAGTGTTTACGGCAGCATTCTCCAAGACTGGCTCAAAGCGCCCGAGCTCAAGCCCATTCTGGGGGCCGCTTATCCAAAAATGAACTTAATCTCCTGAATTCCCGCTTCCAGATAGATTCCCAGACCCTTCAGCCACCCCGCCAGCCTTCGCTGCAATCGCCCATTTCCGGGTGCGATTGTGGCGGTATTTAAACAACAAGCTTAGATAAACTTTCACCGCAGTTTCCGAAACGAGCCAACCCCACCAAGAGCGCCCCCACTGATAGGTGATGGTGTCGTGCATGATGCAAGTGTCAGCTCCCCGCGCTTCGAAGCGGTGCTGGTGAATGAACATGCGAAACGGGCCTTCGAGGATTTCATCTTCCAGCAAGTGTGGTGGCCGCACCGTTTTCCAGCGGCAGGTCCAACGCATCGGAATGATCCACCAATCTTTGCAATACAACTCAATCAAACGCCCCTCCTGCGCCGGCCCATCCGTTTTCAAGCTCAGCAACTGCAAGGTGGGCGGCATGACAAGCGTGAGGTTGGAGGGATCGCAGTGAAATGCAAACAGCGTCTCCGCGCTGGCGTCAACTGGGGTGCTGGTGTGGAACGTGGATGGCATGATGAGAACGAGATCTTCAAACTAGCACGCAGGACGAACGAGAAACAACCTCATTCCTGAAATCGCGATCTATCAAATCCCCACGGCCGCCCCATTCCACCCATCCCATTAACCCATTTCGGTTACAGAATTCCCGCGCGAGCTTTGATTGAATCTCGGGGTGACCATGAATCCACCACTCCTCGGAATTGCCCTCCTCGCAGCGAGCCTCTTTGTCCCGTCGTTTCCCACAAGCGCCCGCACCATCGAGTCTCTCGACCGCGATTGGGCGTTTTTCCAAGGCAACACGACGGGGGCGGAAAAACTCGAATTTGACGACTCCTCTTGGAATCAACTCGACGTTCCACACGACTGGAGCATCGCCGGAGACTTCCAGCAAGACGCGCCAACCACGGGTTCCGGCGGCTGGCTGCCCTCCGGCCTTGCTTGGTATCGGAAGGAATTCACCCTCCCGGCCACGGCCAAAGGCATGCGGGTGTGGGTCGAGTTCGACGGCATCATGGCCAACAGCGACGTCTGGATCAACGCTCAACACCTCGGCCACCGCCCTAACGGCTACGTCAGTTTCCGCTACGACATCACCGAGCACCTGAAGCACGGCGCGCCAAATCTGCTCGTGGTCAAGGCGGACACCTCGGCCCAACCCGCCTCCCGCTGGTATTCCGGTGCTGGAATTTACCGCCACGTCCGCCTGGTCACCGCACACCCAGTGCATGTTGCGCCATGGGGAGTCTACGTCACAACTCCCGAAGCCACCCCAACAGCCGCAACCGCGAAAATCCAAACTAGCCTCAAAAACTCTTCGGAAAAATCCACTGAAATCACCCTCAGCACCACACTCGTCGCTCCCGATGGAAAAAAACTCGCAACCGCGAACTCCGCCGCAACTCTCGCCCCCAACCAGCAAAGCACCCTCACCCAACAAATCCAAATCCCCTCACCCAGCCTCTGGAGCCTTGAATCCCCACAGCTCCACACCCTCGTCACACGCATCACCACTGGCGACACGGTGCTCGACGAAGTCACAACCGCTTTCGGCATCCGCACCGCCGAGTTTAAATCGGAGACCGGCTTCTGGCTCAATGGCAAGAACCTGAAAATCAAAGGTGTCTGCCTCCATCACGATGGCGGCGCCGTCGGAGCCGCGGTGCCTTTGGACGTCTGGAAACGCCGGCTAAACATCCTCAAAGGCCTCGGCGTCAATGCCATACGCACCGCACACAATCCCACCGCCCCAGAATTTCTCGATCTCTGCGACCGCATGGGCTTCCTCGTCATGAACGAGTTTTTCGACTGCTGGACCAAGGGAAAAAACAAGCATGACTATCACCTCCACTTTAAAAAATGGGCTCACACGGACCTCCGCGATGGAATCCTCCGAGATCGAAACCACCCCTGCATCATCCTCTACAGCGTCGGAAATGAAATCCACGACACACCCAAGCCCGACATCGCCAAGCCCATCCTCCGCGGCCTCGTCGATGTCTGCCACGAGGTCGATCCTTCCCGCCCCGTCACTCAGGCGCTTTTCCGTCCTAACGTCTCCGGCGACTACAACAATGGCCTCGCCGACATGCTTGACGTCATCGGCACCAACTACCGCGACAAGGAACTGTTGGATGCATGGAGAGACAAGGCCGGCCGGAAAATCATCGGCACTGAACAAGGCCACGAACGCTCAACCTGGCTCGAATGCCGCGACAACCCACCGCACGCCGGCCAGTTCCTGTGGTCGGGCATCGACTACCTCGGCGAGTCGCGCAGTTGGCCACTCACCGTTTTCAACGGCGGCCTGCTAGACCGCGCGGGTTTCATCCTGCCTCGCGGCTACGAGCGGCAAAGCTGGTGGAGCGAAAAACCCATGGTCCGCATCTTCCGCCGCATCGGAATTTCCGAGGAGACCCCTGCCGATCCAGGCTACGAAGCGTTGGAATGGAAACGCCGACAAGTCCTCTTCCCAGATTGGTCGCCCGCTTCCACCGCACCCCACAAAGAGAACGTGGAAATCTATAGCAACGCGCAAGAGGTCGAGCTTTTCCTCAATGGACAATCTCTTGGCAAGAAAAGCACGCGCAAGGACGCCGGCTCTCTCAATTGGCAAGTCCCCTATCAACCCGGAACCCTCAAGGCCATTGCACGTCGCAATGGCATGGAAGTCGCCACCGACCTTCTCCGCACCGCAGGCAAGCCCGCCAAGATGCTCCTCATCCCCGACCGAAAATCGCTAACTACCCAGTTCGACGATGTCTCCCATATTGAAGTTCACCTACTTGATGAAAACGGCACGCGCGTTCCCTCCGCTACCAATCTTGTGAAATTCACCATCACGGGTCCGGGAAAAATCATCGGCGCGGACAGCGGTAACATCATGAGCACCGAACGCTTCCAAGCTAACCAACGCAAAGCCTATCAAGGCTCCGCCCTCGCCATTTTGCGAGCAACGGATCATGGAAAAATCAAGCTAACAGCAACTATCGAGGGGCTGGAACCTGCCGCCTTGGAATTTACCAGCACGCCGTAAACCGCCAAAGCTCGGCAGCAGCAAGAACAAACCACACGCATGCGACACCGGGCGAAATTCCAAGAAATTTCCGGTCACCCGGCGAATTCAAAATCGATCGCATTACGGCACGAAGAATCGGGCGCTTGCGGCTGCGGGAACGTCCAATCGCTCTTCGAGACCTTGCCGGATCGCTGCGACAGTTCTTGGGATTTTACCCGTGGAAACTCGTTTTCCGTTCACCACCACACTCACCGGTTCATCCAGATTCAACAGGGCGTCGGATAACAACAGCGCCATCCCTCGCGGAATTTCGCCATTCAAGCGGATCGTCTGGCCGTCCACGCTTGCAAGGATTTTCTGCCCCTGCTTAGCCGCTGACTTATCCGGGATTTTCAGCCAATAGAATCGATCTTGAACCACATCATCCTGAACCCAAACAAGCTTCTTCGGCCAGGGATTCCGGGTGAACTTCGCCATCCAGGGAAGCGCCTCCGCGTCCTTGCGGTTCATCCAGTGGCCGACTCCCTCGTAGATCCGAGACATGTGAACATAGCCACCGGGATCCGCTTGCTTCAAGCGGTTCAAATTTGCCGCCATTTCAACAGCCACTTTGTTCCGATCATACGCTGCGTCGTTGCCGCCCATGAAAATCGCGAAGGAAAGGTTGCGGAGCCCTTCCAGCGAAGCCCCATTCGGATGACCTGCCATGGTGGCCGCCGCGGCGAAACGGTCCGCCATCCGCGGCGCGACCTGCCAAACCCCGTCCCCACCCGCCGAATACCCAAGCAGATAAACTTTGTTAGGATTCACTCCGCGCACAGCAATATAACCCTCAATCAGCCGCTGGAACATCGGATCGATATGCCCCTCATGCCAGAGATTCCAGGTATCCGTCGGCGCACGAGGCGCAACATAGACACCCTCAGCAGGTTCGTAGAGACGGATCTGGTTCAGCCACTGCTCATCATTCACCGCCTGCGGTGCCGAACCGCCGCCGTGCAGGGAGATCCACAAACTCCGCCCCTCTGGTGGAGCCACACCAAACGTTTTTTCCCCCCAACGCAAAGTCTTGTCACCAACGACCAAGCACCGCTCTTCCACCTCGTCTTTCCGCTCCACCGCCAGACTCGCGAGGCGATCCCCAGCCAGCATCTCAACCGCCAGCAACGCCTCATCACGCGTCAGCGGAATTTTCAACATCGCCGCATCCAGCTTCCGTTCACCCTCAGGCGTGACGAGCCAAGTCCGCAGCTCCGAAAGCTGCGGCGAATCACCAAGCTCAATCTCCTTGCCAAGGCCCATTGCCGCCGTTGCCGACAACACCGCTAGAGTCATCCACCAACACCTTCTCATCACACTGCGGATTCCCCCACCCACGCACCCCGAACCCGACCCAAATCCCATCACAAGCTCCGGATCATTGGCCGCAATCCCAGCAAATTTCACCCACGACCTCTCCGCATACGTCCGCCGCCAGTCACGCCACGCAGCAATCACCTTCACTTCACGAAACAGCGGATCAGGAAATTCAAGGGTCGGACGCACCAACGGACATTCCCATTTCCTCTTCATCCTGCAAGCGTCGAAGTGATCCACCGCCACGCTCTGCAACGTTGCGCGCCACCCCTCATTTACCCAGCAAGTAAAAATCTGATTTTTTCTGTCTCTCGTAATTTGTTTGCCGACCGAGAACACCTCCACCTTGATGCCTGCCGCGTTGATGGCCGCCGAACGATCGACCACCGCTTGCACGACACCGATGGACCCGACTTGAGCAGAAGGCGTGGCGTAAATGGCACGCGCTTGGCTGGCAATCCAGTAAGCGGCGGACGCCATCAGGCCGGAGGAGA
>JBILPN010000657.1:0-2540 GCA_044373865.1 Luteolibacter sp.
CGCGTTGGCGCGAAACACTTCGTCGCCCGTGAAGAGATACATGAGGGCTTGGTGTTTCGCCTTTTCCGCATCCTGTTTGAGCCTCCCTTCGATGCTTCGGCTATCAAATGCGTCCACTTCCGGCTTGCCGGTATTCTTCCCCGCCTCCGCACGGCAGCTGACAAATTTCGACGAACTCGGGTGCGCCGCCAAACGCTGGAAACCGGAGTGCCAAGGCTCACGCCGCTCCAAAATCTGCGCTCGCGCGTTCTCAAGAATCTCCTTGCTCAGACCGATTCCGGGATGCCTGAACCCATTCACCACAAGCTGCTGGATCTCAACCTTGGCACTGGGTTTCGGCAAGGCTTCCTGCCCATGCACCATCGAAATAACGGACGAAACCGCGATGATGGTGTATCCTAAAAAATGCTTCATGGGTTCGTGGATGACAGTTTGAAAAGGCGCTGGATTCCGTGATTTATCAAACTACGTCGAGCTCGCTGCAAACCCTACCAAGTATTAGAGAACACTCTGGCATTCGGCGCAGTGCCGCTCAATTTCCAGCAGATTCCGGATCTTCCTTCAAGTCCGCCAAGCGCTGCCTGCACCAGGCCAGCCCCTCACCATACTCCTCGCTGCGCGGTCTGGACTTCAAAAGCCCCTCCCACTGCACCACCGCATCGGTAAAAACTTCGATGGCATCCGCACGCCGTCCTGCGAGCTGCAACGCGTGCCCGAGATCTCCTAGCAAATATGAGCCCGAGCTCTGCAATTGCTCCGGGCGCGGCCCCAGCGACGACGCAGAAACTTCGAGCTGCGCCAAGCCGTCCCGCGCTTGCAAGAGCAGCGAGATTTCCTGATCCCGTTCACCATCCAGCCCGACGATTCGCCCCTTCTGCCAGAGCAGCAACGCCATGCGATACGACGCCATCGCATGGTCAGGCGCGGACGCCCGCACATCCTCTAACATTCTAATCGCATCATTGCAGTCTTTGAGCGCCTCCGCGGACAGGCCCCGGTCACGCAGCAGCCCGCTGCGCAGCCCGAGCTGTGAGGCTTTTCTGGAAACCGCCTCGATGTTGTCCGGCTGCTCCGCCAACAAACGATCCAGCAGCGCCATGGACTCCCCGCACAAGGATTCCGCTTTTGAAACATCGCCTGCAAGCAGTGCTGACTCAGCCATGGCGGCGTAACACCCGGCCAATTCCAAGCGCATCCCATAGTCTTCTGGGCTGGCCTTCAACAATTTGCGCAATTCATCGACCGCCTGAGTCCGCACCTCACGCGCATCCCCCATGCTTCCCATGCCTTCCAAAATCGTCGCGGAGGATAGATAACACGCCGCCAACTCCGAGCGCAGAATCGCCGCATCCGGGCGCTGGTCCGCCAGGTGGTTCAAGGACTGCGTGGCGCGCATCAATTGCTCAAGCGCCTTTTGATCCTCGCCGCGAGCTGCCAAAAGTTTGGCCTCGTGGAAATCAAGGATCGCGACCAATTGCTGCAAGCGCTCGACGTCCACCCCGGCGCGCGGCACCTCATCCAAAGCACGCCGCGCCGCAACAAAACCCTCATCCATCGCTGGATCCGCCGCAGATTGCTGAAGCAGCGCAAGCAGCAAGGCATTGGTCGCCAGCCGCATTTGCAATTCGGCATCCACCGGCAGGTCCTTCCACGCCGCGAGAGCCTCGCGGATGCGGTCCCTCGCCAAGACCGGATCCCCCGCGGCCAAGGCGGTCTCGGCAAGTTGCAAGCGCACCCGCGCCCGCTCATCCGCCAAGGAGGAAATCGCCTCGGTCCGCTTGAGAAACCCTTCATAATAGCGCTCCAAACTTTTCAACCGGAGCGTCCGACCATCGAGCGGAGGCAAGCGGCGGTGACCTTTTTCCATCGCCCAAGCGAACAAACGATCCCCGATCAAGCGGGATTCCTCCAAGCGGGCGAGCGCCAAATCGCGCTCGTAGTTCAAGGCTTGCCGCGCCGTGCCTGCCTCGCCCTGCGCCGCCGCCACTTGATTTTCCGCCTTAACCGCCACCGCGCTTGCCTCATCCAAGGCCAAGCCCGCCGCCTTCAAATCCTGCCGCAGCACGCGCGCCTCCTCCTCCCAGACCGTGCGCTCAGCCTGCAACTGCAAGGTCGCCTCCCGCCAAAAATACCCGAGCATCACCGCGGCCGTCCCTGCCACGCCGGCGATGAAAAACGTCGTCATCAGCGCCCACTCACTCCGCCTCTCCGGCACCGCAGCGGGCACCACTCCGCACCCGGCCGCGGCATTCGCCTGCTCCTGCAACGTTTCAAAACCCTCGGAAACTTCCACCATCGACGCCGGACGTGCGCTTGGATCCAAAGCGAGGCAGCGATCGATCCATCCGCGAAATCCACCCTCCAGCGGGTTTTGCGCAGCATCTGGCCAAGCAAATTCCGGCTGTGCTTCGAGATTTTTCGCAATTTTTTCCAAATCCGCCTGAATCCCGTCCTTGCGCGCCACCCCAGCCGCCGGAGCCACCAAGCTGAAGGTGCCATTGCAGCGCGGAAATTCCCCGGTCAACACACGAAACGCCAAG
>JBILPN010000656.1:0-2540 GCA_044373865.1 Luteolibacter sp.
GACGACTTCAAAACGCTCTCACCTGCCGAGCGAGCGCTCTTGGAGAACTACGTGCGCGCTTTGGAAAGCAATCAGTCCGAAGATCCGAAATACCGGGTGGTGCACCGCCTCCTCACCGAGGGAACCCCGGAGGCGGAAAGCCTGCCGTGGAAGAATCTCGGCTGCATGATTTTCTCGCAATACTACGACTCCGCAGAGTGGCTCGCCGCCAAGCTCAGCAAGGAGGAATTGCCAGACGAAGTCATCGGTCTCTATGCCGGCAGCGGTCGCTCCGCCTATTACCGCGGCGGCGAACGCCAACCTGCCGAACGCGAGGACCTCAAGCAACTCGTGCGCGACGGTGAGATCAAAATCCTCGTCGGCACCGACGCAGCCAGCGAGGGGCTCAACCTACAACGTCTCGGCACCCTCATCAATCTGGACCTGCCGTGGAACCCGACGCGCCTCGAACAACGCAAGGGCCGCATCCAGCGCATCGGCCAGAAGCGCGACACCGTCTATGTGTTCAACATGCGCTACCGGGATTCCATCGAGGACCGCGTCCATCAGATGCTGGCCACGCGGCTCAAGCACATTCACGACCTCTTCGGCCAGATTCCGGACACGCTGGAAGCGGCCTGGATCGCCGCGGCCCAAGGCGACGAGCGCAAGGCCCGTGAGACCATCGACGCCGTGCCGGAGAAGCATCCCTTCGAAGCGAAATACAACCAGATCGCCAGCATCAACTGGGAAACCTGTTCGGAGGTTCTCAACCGCGTCGCCGCCAAGGAAGCCTTGGAACGAGCGTGGTGAGAACCTCCGATGGGCGTGGGATTACTGCTGCCCCGGGTGCGTGGTGGGTTTCGAGAACCCGGCCTTTTCGTGGATCTCCTCAGAACGCACCGACTTGAAGTTTGACAGGTAGGCGGGGTAGCTAATTCCCAAGCCATCGACAATTTCCGTCATCTTCAACCAGCGCCCGGCTTTCTTCACGACCTCGATGGCAGCCTGCAGGAACTCCTCAGCATCCGCAAATCGATGACGGATAACGGTTGGGATCTTTCCGCCCAGTCCCGCGATGTAGGCCTCATAATCCATGCAACTCCAGAGAGTATCGTAGTCCAGATTGGCCCCCGTGACGACTTCCTTGACACCCGGAAGCTTACCGTTTGCGGCCATGTAGTTCTTCACAAAATCCTGGACTCGTTGAGCATGATTAGCCACGAGCCGGTCATCTTGCGGAGGATACAAGCCCAATTCACGGCAGATCCTGGATACTTTAATCCCGTGCTTCTTGAGATCTGCTCCGGCGATTGGTCTTAGATACATGGTCACTTCTGGCGGCCACACGTATCTGCCACGACTTTTGACGAAGGAGGTCAATTCCTCCTTAAAAGCCTGCGCATCCGAAGCCTCCAATACCCGGGTGCTGCGCTTGACTTCATTCCAGCGGTCCCAGCAAGACGCACAGTAAGGGCTGTTGCCGTTCATATAACTCGGACGTTGGTGACACCCGCGGCAATAGACGTCGTGCAGCGGCTCTCCCTTCTCACCTTTTTTCAGCTTCGGGAGGCGACTCACTTCCCGGCGTTTGGGCATGCGGCGAGTGGTGTGCGAACCGCCTGGGGTGTTCGATGGAACCAGCGGCCTGAACCGGGGACGCGCACGACGAATCCCACGGATCAGCTGAGCTTTGATAGACCGAGTATCCGCTGTCTCGGGGATACGAATGAGATTGATCCCGTTCGTAGCCGCATACTGGTCCTTCAACCGATCATTGGCCAGGATGTAGTCAAGATTGTCGAGGTCGCCGCGTCCATGAAAGTGCTGGTCGCCATCGGCTTCCACGATCAAGTTGAGGTCCTGCACGTAAAAATCAGCGCGTAGATCGCCTCCCTTGAATCCATTCATTCCCGGCAAGGTTTTATTGGGTTCGATCTCCATGTCGTCAGGGACGATCTCGCTGAGAACCGTAAAAACACGATCCTCGAACCGACTGTAAAGGTGAGGTCCCTCGTAGACACGACCAGCCGCACGGTAGAGAAAATCCATCGACCAGGATCTCGCGAGCAGAGTCTTGTGGGTGGTTTTTGCCTCCGCTTGCAACTCTTCCTGCGACAGGCATCGCTCATGATTATTGATGACCGAGACGATACGCGCGAGAAGTTCCTCGTCATCGTGGCGACGGGTGCGCCCGTTGGCTTTCATCTGCGCACCTTGGCATTTCCGTGAGCAAGTTCGTGCTTCAGGCCTTGTGTAGACGGGCTGAAACGAGATCCCGCACTGTTCACAGGAACGAGGTGGCGCATTCTTTAAGGGGGTCGTCGGTCGGCATTCGGGGGTGCAGTAGCGATGTAGGCCGTGGGTTGCTGTGAACAACTGATTACAGGTCTTACAGAATTTGATAGGTGGGATTGAGGACATTTTGGTTTCGGTGTTTAGTTTTAGTTAAGCTCAGAGAGCGCGTGGGTGAGAGTAAGAATGGTTTTCCATGAGGTTTTGGCTTCCGCCGCCTTGATGAGATTATCGAGAAGAAGCCTGCGGCGGTGCGCCTTGGAGAG
>JBILPN010000100.1:0-8987 GCA_044373865.1 Luteolibacter sp.
CCTTTGCCGGTTTGGCATCGCCACAGCCATCGCTCCGTTCTATCAAGTCGGGCCTGCGTTCCAAGCCGTGCCCGGCGTGTGGATCGGGGCGAAAGTCGGTCTATTCTGCATCTCGACGGTTCCGGGTGTGGAATCAGGCCACGCCGAATTCGAATGGTTCCGGTTCCGCTCGGTGATGTCCCCGACCAAGCCGGAACTGCATGTGGTCAATTCGCAGGCTGATCATAAAAGCGCCCTCTTGTCGGGAGAGCGGATGGAATTCGACCCGCCGTCACCGGTCCCCTACGGGAACAATTCAGAAGCCCATAGAAATGCGTCGGCACCAACTCGGAAGTGACGTGGGAAGGTCATGACCCTGCCCGAACTCAGCGTATGAGATAGGGTGTTTCAGCGCGGACCGCAGAATTGTTCGTCGAGGAATGACGAGCCCCATCACGGCTCCTGCAGTTCATTGTGAGCGCCGTGGAAGCCGGGCTTCCCCGCAATTGAGATAGGGAACGACCCGGTGTGGGTCGATGGCGACTCGGTATCATCAACCCGGCAGCTTCCACCGTCCAGATTCAAGACCCTGATGGGCGGGATCGTTACCGGCACCCGACGTGATGTGCACACATCGGTGTCCAAAAGTCCTGATTTCCTGCTCCCTTCGAGCGGCGGATATGACCCCCTGCGTGGCCGTAGCGAGCCGTTTTTTCGCTAGGTCGTTCAAGGTCATTTTTTGACTAAAAACGCCTAAGATTGGCTGAAATAACCCTTGCCGCGGAAGCCACGATTTTTCCGAAAAAATCCATGCATCTACCTTTACCCGACACCTCCTGCAGCCCGACCTTTGCTCACACCATCGCCCCTCTTGTTGCATTCCAACAAGCCGCTAAAAACCAATACCGTTGTCATGCAGTCACGGATGAAAACTGAATCGGCTCCGGACTCCAGCGTGTCATCGGGCAACACGATTCGGGATGCGACTTTACCCAAAAAAGAGTGCTCCGCGGCATCATGAACCTCACCAAAAGTAACGACTTCGAATCCTGCAAAAGCCCGTGCCGATACAAGCACCCCAAAGGACACGCCGAAGATTTTATTCATCATCACTCCTAACACCCCCTCAAAAATATCGATCTTTTCGAAGGCTTGGGCGTCGAGTCTTGATGCCACGCGCATGCAAGCCGCCTTCATCGTGCTCGCCTACAAGCTCAGTCAACTGCTGCATGAAAAAATCGAGGAAGATCAAGGGAATGATGACCCCGCTCATCCGCACCGAGACCATGCTTTGAGGAAGAAACGGGAAAAGCGGCTGGGAGATGTGCTGAAAGTCCGCCATGGCAAAAGCCAGCACGGCGTTATCGTAGCGGATGGGAAATATCCAATTCTCGCATCAGGCGGCGAAATCGGGAGAACCAACAGCTACCTTTATGATCGACCATCCGTCTTGATTGGCCGGAAAGGAACGATTGATTCCCCGCAGTATGTGGACTCGCCATTCTGGACAGTGGACACTCTGTTCTTCACGGAAATCGCAAACGATGCAGACGCAAAGATTGTTTTCTACAAGTTCACGATGATTCGCTGGCGTAGCTACAACGAGGCTTCGGGCGTGCCGAGTTTGAATGCCAAAACAATTGAAAACATCGAAGTCTCGCTTCCACCCCTCCCCGAATAAACCGCCATCGCCGCCGTGCTCACGGACATGGACGCGACGCTGGCCGCCCTGGAGCAACGGCGGGACAAGACCCGCGCCCTCAAGCAGGGCATGATGCAGGAACTCCTCACCGGAAGGACGAGATTGGTATGACTAGGCCTTAATAGTGTCAATAAGCACCAAATTTTCCAAAAAAAATCTTGCACCCATGTCAATAAGCACCACGTTGGTTTGCAGTTCATGAGCGCTCCGCGAAAAGCATCAGCCGAGATCCGGCTCCTCATTCTCGATGCAATCAAGGATCCCCACCGCCGCTTTCTCGACCCGAATACCCCGTCCCGCAGATTTCTAGATCACTGGGACATTACCGAAGAAGGGTTTTTCTCAAGGTTGGCGGATGATCTGGCTGACTATGAAATTTTCCTGAAACCGAAAGACAAGCCTACGGATCTTCAGCGATATCAGACCCGCCTGATCTACGAGGAGGAGCCGCCCGACTACCCCGATGCGCTCAATATCCACATCACGCTCTCCCACAAAGGCGAGCCTCCCAGAGTCAAGGTGGCTTTGCACCCAAGCGATACCGCCCAACAGCTTCCCAAAACAAAAACAGCAAAAACAAAACCATGAAATCGAAAGCCAACACCAAACCGGAGCCCATTCCGTGCTTCGAGTGTGATTCTGGCACCATGCATCCCATTCGCCAGGACTACACCACCAACCACCCCAAGCTTGGCGCAATCACCATTCCGAGAGTCGCAATGCTTCGCTGCAACCAATGCGGAGACCTGCTGATCGGCCACGAAGGGAACACCCAAATCGACGCCTACTTCGCCGAGGCCTTGAACTCCATCACCCCGGCTGAAGTCCAGCAGTTCCTGGACAAATACAACCTGAGCCAGAAACAGGCATCCATCATCACCGGGCTGGGCGAAAAGAACATCTCCCGCTGGCTCAACGGCCACAGCCGCGCCAGCGAGTCCATCTCGAACTACCTGCGGCTCCTCTCCGCCGATGCCCAAACGTTCGAGCGTCTGAAACAAAAGAACTTCGTGGGTTGTGATAATGCCTCCTATCCGACGGAAGACAGGCAACCCGACAAAGAGGAGAAGGAGGTGCTGACGGAGATCGATTTCGCCATGATGGCGAAATATGGGATTCTTGAGAAAACCCAGAGTCCCAAGGAACGCCGCACCCTGATTTGCGCGGAATTCAAACAAGCAAACATCGTGGATTTCGCAGAGTTCCTGAAGACGAAATCCACGAGCATCGCAGCCTTCAAAGATACGGATCAGAAGTGCTCGGAAATCAGCTCCGGGCTCTGGATCCATCTGGGTGAACGTGCGGCAAGCAAAATAGCGACCGCCCCCTACGACCGGGACAAATTGAAAGCGGCGGTTCCGTTCCTTCGGGAACTCAGCCAGCATCCACTGGAGGATGTCTTCAACGAGATCCGGGACATCCTGGCCAAGGCAGGCGTCGCTCTGGTCATTACCCCGATTTTGGAGAAGTCCGCTTTGCGAGGTTGCGCCCGGCTTCTGACCTCGCGGAAGGCAATCATCAATCTCAGCATCAAATACCGGAACTACTCGACATTCTGGATCACTCTTTTCCACGAGATCGCCCACCTGCTTCTGCATATTAAATCCCCGGATGACGTCATCCCGGAATACGAAAACCAAAAAGAGGACGAGCGGGAGATCGCAGCAAACCAATGGGCATACGACACGCTACTTTCGCAAAATCATGCGCTTGAGTTTCTTGCCACGACTCTGCCCACGGAAATCTGGAAACTCAAAGAATTCGCCCAGAAACGGAAAATTCACCCGGCCATAGCTGCCGAGATTTGCAATAAATACACCGGCAAAGAGTATTTCAACTATGGCCGACTGAGAATGGAAAAACTCTTTCCGACACTATCCGACGTCGCCTTCCGAGCTTGGATCCAATGAGGTCACAGTCTGAAAGCGAATCGACCGATGCCGCCGCAATGGAGCAAACTTTACGGTGTGCTCAAAAACACAAAGCAGCGGCAGGCCAAGACCCGCGCCCTCAAGCAAGACATGATGCGGGAACTCCTCAGCGGAAGGCCCCGCTTGTTGTGAACGCCGTTTGACGCTAATCATTCAACTCAATTCACCATGACCAACTCCGAAAAAGCACTCGATTACCTGGAACAGCAGATTTCCAGCCTGTCCGCCGCCGCGGTGGATGTGGCGTATTGGCAGGCACTGGCCGCCGGGCAAAAGGTGCTCATCAGCGATGAGGGCGGCATCTACGAGGTTTTCCCGGACGGCACCCGGAACCTCGTCAAAACCACCGCAAAGCCCTTGAACCTGCCGGTGGGAACCCGGGTGAAAATCGCCTGACCATGGACGTTCCCCGGGAACGCTGCGCCCCAGCTCGGCGCGAATCTCTTCAGATTCTGATTCTCGCGGATTCATTTGCTTTTCATTGACTCGCCGAGCTGGGGCTCAGCGCTCCCGGATTCGTATCCAGCTTCACCCCAACGATGAGCAATATCGTCAAACCCGAACCGCAACCTCTATGACAACAACAAGGCGGTCTATTCCCTCCTCCGCTATGGCGTGCCGGTGAAGACCGAGGCCGGTAAAGTGACGGATACCGTGAAGCTGATCGACTGGCAAACTCCTGAGAACAACGACTTCGTCATCGCCGAGGAAGTCACCCTGCACGGCAACCACGAGCGCAGACCGGACCTCGTGCTCTATGTGAACGGCATCGCCGTGGCAGTGCTTGAACTCAAAAAGAGCAGTGTTTCTATCAGCGAGGGCATCCGCCAACTGCTTTCCAATCAGCGGAAGGATTTCAACGAATGGTTTTTCACCACCGTCCAGATCGTCTTCGCAGGCAGTGACTCGGAGTGCCTGAAATACGGCACCATCAAGACCGAGGAAAAGATGTTCCTCCGCTGGAAGGAGGAAGAAGACGACAGTTCCGGCTACAAGCTCGACAAGCCGCGCCTGCTCTGCCCGCTGATCCACAAAAATCCTTCTCTAAGGTCCTTATTTACAACGGACTTAGATGGAGGCGGAGGAGGGAATCGAACCCTCGAATGACGGTTTTGCAAACCGTATTTAGTAAGGTTTTTAAAGGATTTCAGGTCGCACTACCCAATTACTACCCAAAACGTGCCTTGACGCACCGACGCGAATATGAGCGCATTCAGACATGAAGAAGCCGACTCCGCGAGAATGGACTGACCCGAGAACGGGTAAAACCTATTTCCGGGTTCGCTCGTCCGACTCCAATGGCAAGGTTGTCCAGCGGGCATTCTCAGACATCGAAGACGCTGAGAAATACTGCACAGAGTTGAAGAAGGCCCGTGACAAGCACGGGCGCGCATCTGCTGCTGGTTCTGATGAAATTGATGCGTTGCGCATCTGGCGTGAACACGTTTCGAAAGAGCACACAGCGGGACGGGACGTGCCGGCCCTCCGGGACGTGATCCGAACTGCAATCGAGCGGTTGAAGGACGGAGCTACGACGCCGGCATTGGGAGTCCTCCATGATCAGTTTATCAACGCCAAGGAGCATGAGGCTGTTTCGCGCCAGCATCTTGCTGCACTCAAGAATCGATTGAAGCGCTTCGTGTCCTATTTCGACAAAGGTGAACAGGCTGGATCAGTGACTACCCAGGGGGTGGAAAAGGCGATGGCATCCATGAGAGCAGGCGGCATGTCTCCACAAACAGTCAAAGGTGTCCGGACTGCCGCCCACGGGCTATTTCAGTGGGCCATGGATCGCGGGCTGGTGACGACGAATCCAGTCAGCCGGGCCAAGGCACCCAAGGTGAAACAGGGTGAAGTCGGCACCATCACAGCTTCCCAGCTCAAGGGACTGCTCCGCACGGCGCTGACCATCGCGCCGCGCTCGGTCCCCGCTCTGGCGGTGTGGGCCTTCTGTGGTGTGAGGCGGGCGGAACTCTGCCGGCTGCGTTTCGAGGATCTCGACATCAAACGGAAGGAACTCCGGATTTCCGCCAAAGCTGCGAAGACGGGCGTCGCCCGATTTGTTCCAATCCCTTTCACGCTGATCTCGTGGCTGGATGCAGCCAAGGCCGCCGGCATTGCTCCTATCGGCAAACTCGTGCCTGGAGGTACGAAAAAGGGACCAGACGGTCAGTTGATCCCTGATGACACCGAACAAAAGTCCGAGGGGCAGTTGAACCGCTGGTTGTGCGAAATCCGCCCGAAGGCAGGCATCACTGAATGGCCACCAAATGCGCTCCGCCATTCGTTCGCGTCGCACGCTGCCGCCATGCATGAGGATTTTGCCAAAGTTTCGGCATGGCTTGGCCATGCCCGGGACCCGCGTTTGCTTGTGGCCCGCTATCGCCATGCTGTGGCGAAGGGCGAGGGCAAGGCGTGGTTTGATGTCCTCCCGGCTGATAAGCCAGTCACTAAGAAGAAGGTTGTGCAAAAAGCTCATGTTGGTAAAACCGCATCGGCCGCAAACTGAAGTTATTCCAGCCTCAGTATCTACCCATAATTCACAAACCTAGTTGCTTGATGAGAGCTCAACCGAATGCAGCGCGAAGCTGGCCACCTAAGGCAAAAGTTGTCATTGTCGAAAAAATTGGCGCAAAGTGTATTGCCTCTTGGATACCTGATGAAGAAGGCGAATGGTTGGAGTTAGGTGGCCGTCTCGTTGTGGATAGCGAAAACTACTTGGCCCCCTCGGAAGGTGGAGGGGATGACGATTTAAATGACGTGGCCCCCGGTGGGGGCGTCGGACTAGATATTGGGCAAAGCCGAATCTACTATCGATGCAGAGAAAATGAGAGCCCCGAGTGCCGCATCCTATTGCCCGATAACTTCCCCTTCCGCCATAGCTTGCAAGGTTTCACAAAGAAAAGGTCCAAGAGCTTTGACGAGAATGGAAGTCCCGTTCCACAGGTTCGTCTCCTTTACGCTTTGAAAACCGGTGATTATGCTGATCGCCTAAAAGCTGTTGAATCTGTGGCGTCTGAAGTTTGGGATACTCAGACGTATCAGCAATTATTCATCGCCATGGATGAAACTGCTGCGAACGAGGACAACTTTACAAGTTTCGTTGGCGAGCGTATGGCATTTCAAGCGAAAAAAAGCGATGGGCTTTCGGATTGGCTGTTGTGGGAGAAAATCGCTGACACCGCCGTAGAAGTAAAAAAAGATAGGATCTCAAAATATGAGATTTCAACAAATCGACACTCGCACAGCTTTTTTTTGCAAGCAGTCAAAGACGCAGTAATCGAATCGGCTGGGTTTACTTCACAAGCGGATGTGAAGAGGCGATGGGAGCTCTGCAGCGGCAACCAAGGGGATTGGAAAGAGTTGCGGAAGACCCTTGGCTTTGAATGGTTGCCTACGGCAGTTGAACGTAAAAAATTTTTGAAGAGTAGAACTGAATTGTTGCGGAGAGAATGTGATTGAAGGGGGGCTAGCTCGCACGAGGTACCCCCCCTCCAGGAATGATTTTTTTTGAAAAGATGCCGGCATGTCACAGACATTGCCACTAAACCAATTTTCTAATTCTAATGTTACCATACATGGCTCCGGTGAGAGTGAGCAAGGTAATTCTCTGACCTTGCTCCGGCGACAAGCGCTTGCCTTGCGCTTGGATTGCAGCCTGCGGACGATCGACCACCTGCAGGCCCAAGGGATGCCGTGCATCTTCATCGGCCGAAGCCGCCGCTTCATCCTCAGCGAGGTCATTGCCTGGCTCAAGCGGAAAGGAGGACGGGCGTGAGTTCCTGCACCCCACCGCTGTCGTCCTCTCAGCCGTCACCCAACCGTCGGCGTAAAGCTGGACCACCGCGTCCCTGCCCGGGCGGCCCGCTGCCAAACCCCACCGCTGATGGGATCCGTCAGCCGCATCTTTGCCGGCGGCGACCGACGGTGCTGGAGCTTGATAACCCGAACAGCTGATCCCGATGCTCACCAACAATAATCAAGTTTCCACCGACCGTGCCGCCGATGGCCATTCCACTTGGCCTCATCATCAAATTCCTTTCTCGGCCGCAGGGAAGAGGCAAGAGGCTATGGCGAAAATTGAGGCGTCATTCACCCGGATCCAACGGGTATTGAACCTACTGCAAAGCAGCGAGTCCGTCGTAAATGACAATCTGCTAGCTGTCATCCAGTCATCCGACAGGCTGAAATGCCTTGCCCTCGATACGATTAGCGCATCCTCGCATCTACAGTTTATCTTCCGAACCCGTGACCCACATCTGATCTCGCAGCATTGGCCCAAGGCCTGGGGACAGCGTGGGCCGAGGAACGCTTGCTTTGCAGCGCTTCTTGATGGGACAGATGAGGAAAATGAACTTCGTATCCGCAATCTGAAGTCGCTCCGTGTCGCGACCAAGGCTCTTTGGCTTACGCCGCCTTTCAACGACCTGCCGGGCGGCTGGCAAGACAACATCGACTGGATTATCGTAGATTCCTCCGTCTGTGGCACGACGCCAATGGCCGAAGACGATATCGCCCAAGTTCTCCACATTCGGTCGATCTGTGAAAAGCATGGATTACCCTTCTATCACAACGTCTTCCCGGGCATGCCTTCACTCATGGAGGACTTAAGCATTTCTCCTCACCCGTTCCAGGGGACCTTGGATTTAAGCAGGCCATCAAGAGTTTCAACACCCCGGACAGGTGGCGACGATGTTGCGCCGATCCCACCGTCGGCATCTCCCGCTCCCGCAGCGCCCTTGGCGGACAATCCACCGTCTTCCGAGGAAGGCGGGAGGGAGCCAATCACCAACTTCAGAGACACCGGAGACGCCAACCTTCCAACCGATACCGAGCACGGTTTCGAAATGATCGTCACCGAAGTCGTCAATGCCACTACCGAAATTGATATTGGCAAGCAGGAGCACTTCCGCAGGCTAGATCAAATTGCACGTGCTGCGGCCAACAGCTTTGTGGCAGGGGGAAGAGCGCTCCGGGAGATCCGAGATGACCAGCTCTGGCGGGAAGGGCCATACGGGTCATGGGAGGAGTACTGCTATGACGTTATCGGCAAAAGCGTGAACTATGCGAACCGGTTAATCAAAAATGGCAGTTTCGCCAGCGAGATCATGGATGCTTCGCTAGCGAAGTCTTTTACAAACGAGCTCATCTACCCCACGAACGAGACCCAGGTCCGGCCTTTGACCAAACTCAAAGATCCTGAGCAACGCGTTCACGCGTGGTACTTATCAGTGGAGCGTGCCAAGGGTCGGCCGACCGAGAAAATCGTGACCTCCGTCGTCGCTGAATTGATGCCGGAGACCGAGAACTCTTCAGCCAAGCCGAAGCCACTCTCCAAGGCGCACCGCCGCAGGCTTCTTCTCGATAATCTCATC
>JBILPN010000101.1:0-8982 GCA_044373865.1 Luteolibacter sp.
ATCGCCCCCCCCTCCGGGCTGGAAGCTCTCATCGGCCTCACCGAGTCAATCTTAGCTTGGAACGGGCTCGTCGTGAATGACTACAGCGCCAAAGGACTCGGCGCTTGGTTCAATTGGCTCAACAACGCCGCACAAACCGCCACTCTCGCCGAAGCCCGCGAAAAACTCGCCTCCTGCTTCGGCACCGAGCCGCCAAAACCGATGAAGCGCCCGGCGCGGCAATCCTCAAAGCCACCAAAGAAAACCGCAAAAAAATCCCGCTTGGCCAAAGCGCGGCCTGCCATCACCGCCTTCGTTGCGCTGTCAATTTTCGGCCTCGCCGGCTGGCTTCTCGTCCGCCACAACTCCGCTTCACTCATCAAGCCGCACATCTCCTTCCAAGAATCCGCGCGCCTCGCATCGACCTCTGCACTCGACGCCGGAATGCCTGAAGAGCCCTCCCTCCCCGCGCCAGCGCTCGAGGGAACGCCCGCGGCACCTGAACCACTGAGCCTCACTCCTGCTGATAACGAGTCCAAAGTCGCCGAGAATTCCCCAGCCCCAGCCCCCGCGCCAAGCCAAGCGCGCTCCGACTCAGCTCCGGAAATTTTCGCCGCCAGCGACTTCGACCGCCTCCTCACCCAGCGGAACCAAATCGTTACGCTGGAAGGCACGATGGAATCCATCGGCCACTCAAAATCCAAAAGCACCCTCTATCTTCAGTTTTCACCGCAGCCCGCCAGCCTCGACCCACGCGTTGGAGTCCTCGTAAAAAGCGCGCCGGCCAGCCTCTCCGAGCCCGAACTCCGCTCGTTCATCGGCAAAAAACTCCAAATCACCGGGAAAGTCCGGATCGACCCTGTCGGCAAATCATTCCGCCCCGTCGTGATCCTCCAATCCCCAAGTGACCTCAAAATTGTCCACTGAACACGCCAACCGTGCTCGCCCGATGATCAAAATAGGGCCACCAGTTTGCGCATCTCCGAGTGGCTGATCATCAGGAAAACGTGCGCATCATCCATCCATTGCGCCGTCACCCAAGATCCCTGCTTGGCAAATTTTGGGCCACCGCATGAGGACAAATTGCACGCGACATCCTCACGCCGGAAAATCACCATGTGCACCGTTCCATTCTCACGCTCCGAAAAACACACCAAGGAACCCCGCTTGCCATCAATCACCAACTCACGGCAGCCAATCCCCGCGACATCCCTCAATCCCGGCGGCAAGGTTTTTGGACATGGCAATTTCCGATCCTTCAAGTGCTTGATCAAGACCTGCTGATCGCCCCGGTTTTCTTCCAACCTGAAAAAAGGTGACTCGTAGGCTTGGATGAAACCGGCCTGCAATGCCTCGATTGGCACGGACTTCTTCCGCCCCGCCCAAGCTCCAAAGTCTTCAGGCTCTCCCACGAAAAGCGCCAAGACGATTCCTGCCGCTGCGGCCAAAGGAACCCATAAACGCTTAAAAAGCAACGTCTTGCTTTTCTTAGATCCAGCAGAGACCTCCATTGCGGAGATCAATTCATCTCGCAGCGACGGCGGCGCTTGGATCGACAAAAGCGCTCCCACCCACGCCACATCCACCGCATCCAAGATCGGAGGATAGTCTTCACGCTGCCCCGCCATGCAGGCCAAAACGTCCTCCCGCAAGTTTAGCGGCAAATCCACCGCACCCAAAGATTGCGCAAAGGCCGCATCAAAGGCCCGCTCGCACGCCAACCACTCACCGAGCTCACGATCCTCAAGTGCCAACTTCAGCGCTGCGCCAAAATCCACATCATCTGCATCCGCACCATCCGGACGGAAACTTCTCAAAATCAAGCGAGCCTGTTCTTTATCCATGATGATGCAGACCTCCGGGTTCGAGTTGTAAAATATTTTTGGGCGCGCTGGATGGCTCCTCATTCATCCGCCGCCGCAGCATTTCCTTCCCCCGCGAGAGCCGCGACATCACGGTCCCAATCGGGATATCCAAAATTTCAGCAATTTCCTTATAACTATGTTGTTGCAGGTAAAAAAGTGCCAAGGGCGCACGATAGCTCTCGTCCAGCCCGCCCAACAACTCAAGCGCACGCTGACCATCCATTTGGCGCTCGGCGTCCCCCTCAGGAGCCACCATCTCAGCAGAAGTCTCCTCATCCAAGGGCTCATCCGAGTATTTGGCAGCTCGCCGCCGCTGCGTCAAAAACTCACGATGCAAGGTAGTAAACAACCACGTCTTCGCCTTGGACCGATCTCGCAGTTGGTCGCCCTTCGCCGCCCAAATGCAGAAGGTTTCCTGCACCAAATCCGAGGCCCGATCCACATCACGCGTCAACGACATCCCAAAGCGGAACAACGCTTGGTAATGCGCATCAACCAATGTCGAAAATTCACTCACGGCCCATATGAGACCTCACCGAGAAGATTTTATTCCGGGAAAAATCCCGCACCGATCAATCCTCACTCGCGGTCTCCCAAGTCACCTCCTTGGCATCCTTCCACAGATCCTCAAGCCCGTAATACTCGCGCAATTCGTCGTGCATCACATGCACCATCACGTCGATGTAATCCAAAACAACCCACCGTGTGTCTGCCTTGCCCTCGGTGGTCACTGGCTTCACCCCATGCAACTCTTCAACCTGCCCTGCCACATCCCGCAGCACCGCACGCAACTGCGGCATCGAGGACCCCGAGCACACGACCATGTAGTCGGTGAGATTGGAAATCCCACGCATGTCCCAAACCCGCACGTTCTCCGCCTTGATTTCATCTGCCGCCTTCGCGCAAGCCAGAGCCAATTCTTCACCTTGTATCGCCATAATATCCCCTCGGGGGACGGCACAATACCCCCTCCGAACGCCCCACACCAACCCAAAATTGAACGGAATCACGCACGCGGCCCGACACCCACCGCGAGATCCCCCCTTGTGTTCTCATGATTCACGGCGAAACTTACGGTATCTCAATCACCCCCAATCCTATGAAAATCAATACACTTGCCATCTTGGCACTCATCACCGCGGCTGCATCCTTCACTTCTTGCGTCCCCCTCGCGGTCGGCGCGGCTGCTGGATACGTCGCTCACGACGAAGGCTATCGTGTGGAAAACCCCATCAAAAAAGTGGAGCCCTAACTCCTCACCGCTGCCTCATGGGCCGCCCCGCTCACGAGGCAGCGTTCGTTTTTATTGGAAAAATGACAGATTCCACCCTAATCAGGAGTTTATGAATCCAACTTTCCAACCCAACTTTCCAACATCACACCAGCATGAGCCAAGTCTTTCCAGGAACCAATCGGCGCGGATTCCTCCGCGGTCTCGGAGCCGCCGTCGCCCTTCCCGCCTTGGACTCATTCCGCCCTCTCCTCGCTGCCGGGCTTGAGCGCAGCATCGGCACCACCGCCAGTGGCGCGCCCCTCCGCATGGCCTACCTTTACATCCCCAATGGCGTAAACATGGAGCACTGGCGCCCCCAAGGAACCACCTCCAACTACAAATTGGGCGAGACTTTCCAACCGATGGAAAAACTCCGCGAGGACTTCCAAATCTACTCCGGCTTCGAACAAAAAAATGCGGCTTCCGGCGGCGACGGCCCCGGCGACCACGCTCGCGGCGTCGCCTCGTTCCTCACCTCCGCTCGCGCTCGCAAAACCGCCGGCTCAGATATCCAACTCGGCGTCTCGGTTGACCAAATCGCCGCTCGCGCCGTCCAAAACGCAACCCGGCTCTCCTCCCTAGAGCTCTCGGCTGACGGGGTTCGCAAAGCCGGCCAATGCGACTCAGGGTATTCCTGCGCCTATCAATTCAACTTGTCTTGGCGCTCTGAAAATCAACCAATGACCCCAGAGTCGAATCCACGCGCCGTCTTCGAGCGCCTCTTCGGTGCCGGCAGCGCCCAGGAACGCGCCAATAGTCTCGGACAACGACTCGCCTCGAAGAAATCAGTTCTCGACTTCGTCCAGCAAGACGCAAAGGCACTCCAAAAATATCTTGGCCGCAGCGACCGCCACAAACTGGATGAATACCTAACTGGAGTTCGCGAAATCGAGCGCCAAATCCAAAAAACTGAATCCATGGGCCTCCCCGTGGATCCCGGCGTCCCCGCTCCCGCTGACAAACCCGGCTCTTACCAAGAACACCTCCGCCTGATGCTCGACATGATGGTTCTTGCCTTCAAAACCGACTCGACGCGCATCTCAACCTTCCTGATGGCTCACGACGGCAGCAACCGAAATTTCCAAGACATCGGGGTCTCGGACGGACACCACAACCTGTCACACCACCAACGGAAAAAGGAAAATCTCACGAAAATCGCCAAAATCGACCGCTTCTACATGGAGCAACTTGCTTACTTCCTCCAAAAACTCAAAGAAACTCCCGACGTCGATGGCAAGTCCCTCTTGCACAACTCGATGATTGTTTACGGTGGCTGCATCTCAGACGGTGACCGCCACAATCACAACGACCTCCCGATCGTCGTCGCTGGCCACGCAGGTGGAGCCTTTAAGCCCGGTCGCCATGTCGAACTCGGCGAAGACGTCCCAATGTCAAATCTCTACGTCCGGATGCTCGAAGAATTCGGTGTCAATGAGAGACGCTTCGGCGACTCCACCGGTTCTCTCCGCAAAATCTGAGCGACACGCTTGCAAGCCGCAAGCCACCGCACCTTGCTAGAGTTTAACCGCAAGGCGCACTTGCTTGCTTAGAGAAAACTCGGGAGCTTCCTGCACGGCCGAGCGACGGTGGATTCCAACCAACAGGCCAACCGCCGCAAGACTGAATACCAAACTGGTGCCGCCATAACTCACAAATGGCAGCGGCAATCCATCGTTTGGCAGCAGCGCGGTGGTCACCCCAATGTTCACCATGGCCGGGACTACGATCACACAGGTCAGACCGACAGCGACGCAGCGTTGAAAAACATGGTTCGCTTGCAGCGCGATTCCCACTCCACTCAGCGTAATCAACACATAACACACAACCACCCCCAAGGTCGCAGGCAGCCCCAACTCTTCTCCAATCACGGGAAAAATAAAGTCAATGTGCGCGAAGGTTAGAGTGCCGAATTTCTCGACGCCATTGCCCAAACCCACTCCGTATGGCCCGCCATTGCCCAGCGCCAGCAAGGCACGCCACTGCTGCATGCCACGGTCAAGCTGGTGAATCGGGTTTTCCAAATCCAACCACGCTTCAATCCGCCCCCAGCGGTTCGCATTGTTATAAAGATAATATCCCGCCCCAGCCATTCCTAACAGCGCTGCTGGCACCGCAAACACCAAGCGAGTGCCCACACAAAACATGATCGCACCCACCGCTACCGCCATCGAAAGCGCAGTCCCAACATCGGTTTCCACCGCAATCAATCCGATCGGAATCATCGCAATCAGTCCCGGAGCCACAAAACCACGCAAAAACGTATGCACCTCCGTCTGCCACCGCGCAAACCATGCGGAAACCGCAAGCACAATCACGATTTTCGCGGCCTCAGACGGCTGAAATTCACCCACCAGCGGAACTTTAATCCACCGGTTCGAGCCATATTTCGGAGACTCAAACCCGGGCACAAAACACAGCAAAAGCAGGAAGCACGCGCCAAACAAAAGCCATGGCCACCCCTTGCGCAAATACTCCAACGGAAAGAACGCAGCCACCACGAACCCAACCAAGCCAACGCCTAACCACATCGATTGACGGCTCAGGAAATGGTATTCATCAAAGCCCTGCACCCATGCCCCAGTGCTCGTCAACATCACCAAGCCCAGCACGACGAGTGCCGCGACTGCGGTGCAAAGGATGACGGAACAATAACGGGCCATGATCGGCAGAAATAAGGGTTAGGGAATCACAAGGCTCATCCCGATCTTCATCTTGCGCGCATCCGTGATGCCATTCGCCTTCATCAGCGCATCTTGATTCACCCCGAAGCGATTGGCAATGCGCCAAACGCTGTCACCACTCTGCACCACATACGTCTTGCCTGATGCCGCAGAAGGCTGCGCAGCCGCACCAACCGCGGGCGGCAAGCCACTTGCGCGGACAAGTTGCGCGCGTGGCGCACCGCTCACATCAACTGGCAAAGCTTCCACCAAGCCGTCATCCGCCGCAGGGGCTGCTGCTGGCGCTTGCTGTTGCAAATTCCTCAGCGCGGTGAGCTCCGGCGGCTCCAAGGCAACGATCCGCTTGGGCGGAATGCTCAGAACCACGCCCGGCCGGATTTCCTTGTCCTGATTGAGCGTCCGCAGTGCTCCTTCATCCACACCTTCTGCCGCCGCGATCCGAGCATAGTTGTCGCCCGCACGGACCATGTAGGGAACCGCACCGGACGAGAGTTTCACCGGATTCTCACGGCGCACACCCGCCACCGCTCCTCGCTCATCACTGGCGTTTTCCGCAGCTTCCTCTCCGCTTAAACCACGGCTGTCGAGATACTTCAAGTGCACGAAAATCAAGCCAACCGCGACGATGTGAATCAGGAAAATGATCGTCATCGCACGGGAAATCTTCGAACCTCCATCTTCCATTTCCAAATCCGCACTCGCCGCCGCCGCCACCCGTTGCTTCCGGGGACCAGTGACGGCACTGAGGCGCTTGAAAATCCCTTTCGTGGCGGGACGACGTTTGACAGGCAGGGTGTGGAGTTTCATGGCTGTAATGCTTAACAAAGTTGGTGAACGAGGTCGCAGAAGGCATTGCCACGTTGCTCGTAGCCAGTGAACTGGTCGAACGACGAGGTGCCAGGTGACAGTAAAATCGTCGAGCCACTCGGTGCGTGACTGCGGGCAATCGCTACGGCATCCGCCAAGCTGGACACAGACTCACATGGAATGACGCTGGAAAACAAACCGGCTAACGGACGGGCAATCTCACCAAAAGTCACCGCCGCAAGCGCGCGCTCCGCAAGTAGAGGAAGCACCGCAGAATAGTCGAGGCCTTTTTCCTTGCCGCCAGCAATGAGCACGAGCGGACGAGTCTGGGAGCGCAGGGCGCTTTCCAACGCGTGGAGATTGGTGGCTTTGGAGTCATTAAGATACTCGACTCCATCAAGCACGCGCACCAATTCGCAACGGTGGCGAGGCGCGGTGTAACCGCGCAGGGCCTCACGCATTGCCGCACGGGAAATCCCCAGCGCATGACACGCCGCCATCGCAGCCATTAGGTTCTCGGCATTGTGCAAGCCTCGCAAGCCAGTCTCCGCCTCCATATCTAACCAAGACTCGCCTTGATGTTCAATGACTCTCCCCGCAGAATACCAAGTCGCTGAAGGATCAGTGGTGGAAAAATACTGCGCTTTGGCCGCCAATTCAAAAATCCCCTCTCCCTGCCGAATCACCGCAACATCATCCGCCGTTTGAGTTTCAAAAATCCGCAACTTCGCCGCTCGATACGCCTCCACCGTCGGGTAGCGGTCCATGTGGTCTGGTGCAAAGTTCAACCAGACGGCCACATCACAATGCAGGGAGCGCACCGTCTCTAACTGAAACGAACTCAATTCCAATGCAACGACCGCCGGTGCGGGCGTTTGCAACACCACTTCCGCAAAGGGCACTCCATAGTTCCCACAAGCGGTCCCACCCAAGCCGGCATGCGCGAGAATGCGCTCTACCAACTCGGTCGTGGTCGTCTTCCCATTGGTGCCTGTGATGCCAATAATGCGCCCTGCATGATAGCGCGCCGCCAACTCCACTTCTCCAATAACCTCGCCCGCATGTTTTGAAAATGCACGCACATAGGAACCAAAGGTATCGATGCCGGGACTCACCACCAATATGTCAGAAACGAGCTGCGCACCCTCGGCCTCCGTCGCGTGTGGGTGGATTTCCACCGACTCAGGCAAGCCGGAAAATGCCGCGGATCCCGCGCTGTCCCACGCCGAAACCTCCGCTCCCTCACGCACGGCCAGAGCCGCCGCCGCACGTCCACTGCGACCGACTCCAAGAATGGCAATTTTTTTTCCGCGCAATGACATGATTCAATTAGGCGATTTTCAACAAGGCCAAACCAAACAAGGCAAGCATGATTGAGATGATCCAAAAACGAATGATGACCTGATTTTCATGCCATCCTAGCAACTCAAAGTGGTGGTGGATCGGCGACATTTTGAAAATTCGCTTTTTCCGCAACTTGAAACTCCCAACCTGCAAAATCACCGAGGCCGCCTCCATCACGAACACTCCTCCAATAATCACGAGCAGCAATTCCTGCTTCGCACAAATCGCCGCTGTCCCCAAGGCTCCACCAATCGCCAGCGAACCCGTATCCCCCATGAATACTTTGGCCGGGTGGCAGTTGAACCAGAGGAAACCAAAGCCTGCGCCCACCAAGGCCATCATGAATACCGCAAGTTCTCCAATGTAACGGTTGTGCGGAATCACCAAATACTCGGTGGCCATATACCAATGCCCCGCCAAATACGCAATCACCGCATAGGACAAGGCAACGCTGATCGTGGTGCCGATCGCCAAGCCATCCAAACCATCGGTTAAATTCACCGCGTTGGAACAACCGACAATCACCAGCGCAAAAAATGGGATGATCATCCAATCCAAATCTATCAACTGCACCTTGAACAAGGGAAAGGTGATCGCTCCAATGCCAATCGGATTCTCGCCGAGACGATAACCGGCCAAACCATCCGCCAACTGCTGTGGCGTGGCACCAAAACCAGAAATTTCCTTCTTAAAGTAAATAAAGCACGCCGCAACCAAGGCGATGACAATTTGCCAGCCCAATTTCTTGCGACTGCTGATCCCGTCTGATTTTTTTTCCTTCACCTTCTTGAAGTCATCGCAAAAACCTAACAACCCACATGCCACCATCGTGCAAGCACAAACTGCGATGAAAGGATTGAAGGGACGCGCACAAATCAACGTCGCCACGAGCACCGCGCCAATGATTAGAACACCGCCCATGGTCGGTGTTCCCACCTTCCCGCCATGCAATTCAGCAAGACGGTGCACCTCTGCAGCCGTGCGGATTGGCTGGCCGACTTTGAGAGAGATCAAGCGCCGGATCACGCGCGGA
>JBILPN010000658.1:0-2537 GCA_044373865.1 Luteolibacter sp.
TTCAAAAAGACCGCATGATTCAGCGCTTTGCGACGCCACAAGAACAGGTTAGAGTGGAGCGGTTGTATCTTGTCTTTGATACATCTAGTAAGGTTGCACGCTTGGTGATACCTCTGACTTGGAGTGGTGGAATTTTCTACACTTCTTATGCGCGGCGCGATGGAGCGTGGAAGATTATCGCAGGAGGCGCGACTCCAGATTTAGTCATGCTTCGAAGCAAGGAAATCATTGAGGCCTACCAGAAGAGCGATGATGCGAAATCAAGTAGTCTTTCGGTTAAGGAGCTCGTCAAAGTCACGACAACGTGGGCGGATCCACTGTTGAAATCTAACTAGTTTGAGCGATTTATCTATTGTTCAACATCACCTGTCTGCAAAAGATTGGCCGAACAATCAAGGGTGCTGCGAAGTCGTGGTGATCGCGGAGACTTGGTCTGCGCCGGTCCGGTGAGCCTCAACTCGGTCCTATCACCCATTTTATTCGCCCCTGCGTCTCCGCTCGGCATGGCAGGTGGGTGCCCTTTCTTGAACGGCGGGCATTTTTGACCAAAACTGTGCAGATGTCGCGTCCCCGGCCTTGCGTGGCGGGTTCTTCAAGTCCGGCCTTGGGGCGGTCGATCCCTCATTTCACCTGCTATTTGCCGAATCCTTCCCTTGCCAAACTCGCTTGGGGAGGTCATGGGGATGGCACAAGTTTCTTCATTTTCGTCCCATGACTGTCCAAATAGCACTCACTTTGCTGGTGATCGTGATCACGCTCGTGGCGTTTATTCGCGAGTGGTCATCGCCAGATGTGATCGCGCTTTCGATCCTGTGTCTGGTGGTTGGCTTGGGCCTGGTGGATGCGCGTCAAATGACCGATGTCTTTCGGAATGAGGCACCTCTGACGATTGCGGCGCTGTTTGTGATTGGAGGGGCTTTGGAGCGGTCTGGTGCGGTGGACCACATTGGCAAGTTGCTGCGCGATCGGCTTTCGGGGAACACGCGGGTGGCGATTTTTGCCTTTTCCTTGGTGGCGGCCTTCTTCAGCGCATGGATGAATAATACGGCGATTGTCGCAATTTTGCTGCCAGTGACCCTCGGGTTTGCGCGAACCAAAAACATCGCCGCCTCGCGACTTTTGATGCCGCTGTCCTACACCTCGATCTTGGGCGGATGTTGCACCTTGATTGGCACTTCGACGAATTTATTGGTCAATGGAGCCCTGCGTGACTTGGGTGAGACACCGATGGGCATGTTCGAGTTGGCTCCTCTAGGGGTGCCTGTCGCCATCGCTGGCATCGCGTATTTGACCATTTTCGGGCCAAAATTGATCCCGGCGCGCTCGTCCATCACCGGAACCCTGGAGATCGACAGTCGGACCACCGTCCTGCATCACCTCTTGATAGGCGCAAACTCACCGATCATTGGGAAAAAGCTCACCGACACCCCCTTGGCGAGCCGTGAGTCGGGGATTCACATCATGGAAGTTCGGCGTTCCGGGGCGCGTTTGATGGAATCGCTGGGTCGGATCGTGGTGCAGAAAAATGATCGTTTCCTCGTGGCGCTGCATCGGCGGCGGGGCGGGGGGGCGCAGGCGGAAAAGTTGTTTGAGCAAATTGGCGCGCAGGAGCTTTCCACGGTGGATGGGATTGTTTCCGAGTTGGTCGTGCGCGACGAGTCGGCCTTGGTCGGCCACACCTTGGCGAATTCGGATTTCCGGCAGCGTTACAACTGCGTGGTCCTTGCGTTGCATCGGAATGGCGTGAACATCACCAGCCGCATTGCCGAGGTGAGTTTGGAGGCCGGAGATACCTTGCTGGTGATCACTGCTCTGAACAACTTGGCGGCCCTGAACATCACTCGGGACTTCATTTTGACAGACACGCCACTTGAGGTTCCCGCCGAGATGCAGGCGAAAAAGCCGATGCGCCACGTCGTGTTGGCTTGGACCTCCTTGGTGGGAGTGGTGTTGGTGGCGACGGTGACGGACATGCTTCACCGCATGAATCCGGAAATTCCCGCGATTCCCATCCATTATGCTGCGATGGTGGGTGCGCTTGCCTTGTTGTGGTTGAAAATTGTTTCGCCGCGCGAGGCGTATGCCAGCATTGATTGGCAGGTTTTGTTGATGCTTTATGGCCTGCTCGGCTTGGGGATGGCCATGCAAAACACTGGCACAGCCGAGTGGCTTGCGCGGAATCTCGTGGCGATTTCCGAAAATTTTGTGGCGAAGGAATACTTGCCGCTGGTCCTCTTGTGGTTGGTTTTCTTGCTGACCTTGTGCCTGACCGAGGTGCTTTCCAACAATGCAACGGCGGTGATGATGATCCCGATCGTCGTCAAGCTGGCGCACAATTTGGAGGTGGACAGCCGCCCATTTGTCATGTGCGTGGCCGTGGCGGCATCGTATGCGTTTGCCCTGCCGATGGGCTACCAGACTCACATGATGATTTATGGGCCGGGGGGATACAAATTTGGCGATTTCCTGAAGGTGGGAATCCCGCTCAACATGATTTGCTGGGTCCTGTCCTGCCTGTTGATTCCTTGGATCTGGCC
>JBILPN010000659.1:0-2529 GCA_044373865.1 Luteolibacter sp.
CGATGGGGGGCGAATGACGGGCTGGCCTGTCGTTGGGTCGATGATTTGACTTTTCATGCCTCCCTCACTTGGATAAAATTGTCGATAGTTGCCAGTAGTTGCAATGGCCTGGTTCCTGAGCGTGAGGGTCTCCGCAATGAATATTCCGCTAGGGTCCGGGCGCTCGATTCCGATTTCCCAATCACCATCGCCAGCATACGCTTCCCCCGCGAGATTGAAAATGAAGTCACGCAAACCCAATTCATGCAAGCGCTCCACCACGCGATCCACGGCGAAACCTTTGCCAATGGAAGATAGATCAACGCCCACTCCCGCAGGCCCAAACCCGGCGGCATGGACTTTTTCGAGGAGCTGGTGATCAAAGGCGCCTCCGCTTGCCTCCTTGATTGCCTCCGCGTGTGTTAGGGCGCGGGAAAGCTCGTGGGTCGGTGCCTCGCCCCGATTGAAGCGGGATAAATCGGAATTTTCGCGCCATTGACTGAGCACCTGCTCCCAGTGCTCGAGCGTGGTGGCAACCGCGTGGTGAAGATCCGCCGGCGTTGCAGCACCGCCGCGCCAAGCGAGAGTCCAAGCGCAACCCATTGCGCGGCCGTGCAACTCGTGTGTGCTAGGCGTCGGGGATTTCCGAATCAGGACCACGAGCAACCAGGAAATTCCGACGAGGATCAGCGCGCGTTTCATTGGAGCATCACAAGAATTCCTGCCAGAGCGACAAACAGCAGGGCGGCGCTGTCTTTCAAGCTCCAGCGGCCTGGGGAGTGGGCGAGAAATTTCATCAAGGCTCCCGTCGGGCAAGCATAGTGGCAATATCCTTGCGGCAGGAAAACGGCGGAAAGCAGGCCGATAGAAAAAATGCACGCTGGCAGGATTGCGTGGAAACCACTGCTCCAGATTTCGAAAGGCTCGGCCTGTGAAAATGGAACATTCAGAGATGCAAACGCGAGAAACCAAATCGCTAACAGCGTAAGCCATGGCACACGACGCATCAGGTGATGGAGCTTCGGCGGTAGGGCGAAACGGCGTTTTACGAGATGGCCTAGCAAGGATTGCGCGGCTCCATGCGGGCAGATGCAGTTGCAATAAATGTTTTTTCCGGTGTAAGCGGGGACAAGCAACGCAGCGGCTGTTAGTGCAAGTAGCGGCAGCATCGCACGCATATTCACACCATTTTTCGCCCACCCGATCAATTGATCCTGGCTGATCATCCAGCCGAGACTCACCCCTGCAATGACTGATAGAACGGCGAAGGAAAATCGCACCCTCGGGCGCTTCCCCCATCTTGCGAAACCCACCAACAATCCCAGCGCGACCCATGACAGCGCCAGCGCCACGCCCCAGGAAAAGCCGTGTGCGGCGGCGCTGGATTGATGGCGGCGCAGCATTTCCCCGACGCTACTAACAAGCGCCCCGGCAGTGACACTCGCCCCGCTGACGATGAGATGCGGTTCTGGATCTGTTAAATTCACGATGCTTTTGCCGGCGAAACCGTCGGCGTAGTTGAGCTCGTCCATCACATCGCCGACGTAAGGCTGGTTGTCTCGGCTTCCTAACAACGCAACACCTAGGATGATATCGCCACTGGAATCCAAGCAAACCAAGACGTCCGAAGTTCCATTAAAGCCACGGGCAGAAACCCCCATGCGGCTGCTGCGGAGTGCCGTGCCGAGCTTCTTGTCATTGTTCCATATTTGATAGACTCCAGGATCTGCGAGCGGTTCGATCCGAGTGGCCTGTGGAAACCAGCGCTTCAGTTGGGCAGTAGAAAGCTCGCCAGGGAACCACTGCTCCATCCCGTCGGCACCGAAGCGTGCGGCGACACCACGACTCAGCGCCTCGCTTGTTAGGCTGGCACCGCTGACGATCCGCGAAGCGGGTGCCGCGCCGAGAGCGGCTTCCGGGCGCCCGGTCCACTGTTGCCAGAAAGCGGAATCGGCTTGGACTTTCGCGACATGTCCAGCGGTGTCCGCGCTGGCAAGCAGGCTTACGGAATGCACCCTGCGTTGCGGGTCCAAGAGGACCAGAAGCTCGCTCGGACCGGAGTATCCAAGGATTTTTTCCGCTTGTGGGTAGGTGCTCGTCGCCCAAGCGATCGTCTCGCCAGCGGCATCCAGCACGGGAAACAATCCGTCGCGATTCGCGCCTAGCTGAACGGCACTTGGCAGCAGCTTTTGTGCTTCCACAAGCAGGCGTTCCGGCGCGACCCCTCGCGGTTGTTCCGGCAGGGTGCGCAGGCAGGCGAAAGCGGCAACGAGCATCGCGAGGCGGAAGCTGCCCAGCGCGATCCTTTGCCAGCGGCGCTTGCCATCAGCGCGAGTCGGTAGAATTTTGGAGGGAATTGCGCAGCTCATCTAAATTTTCAAAACGACTTTTGCCAGGCATCTTCCAGAGCTGCTGGGCGGCGGCGAGGTGCTTTGTGTAAATCTCGCGCGGGCTCGCATCCCGCGCGATGCAGAGCGCGGCCGCGCGGCCAACGGTGACGCCCATCATGCCAATGGTTTTCATGACGCGGACGGTGCCGAGTGCCTTGCG
>JBILPN010000102.1:0-8952 GCA_044373865.1 Luteolibacter sp.
ACGTCGCCAGCGGACCCTTGGTCAGAAGCTCTTACCATGCCGCGGACTTCCGCCCGGAACTCGACGTGCTCGAAGCCATCGAATCCGACGTCCGCGCCGCGCAAGGCCTTGAGCTCGGCCCGGAACACCTCGCCATTCCCGCTCCCAAGGGCTCGCTGATCCAATCCATCGCCTAATCCATGCGCCACTGGTTGATCAAATCCGAACCCGATGTCTTCAGCATCGACGACCTCGCAAAAGTCACCCGCGAGCCTTGGAGTGGCGTCCGCAACTACCAGGCGCGGAATTTCATGTGGAAAGAAATGAAACCCGGTGACTTGGCGCTTTTTTACCACTCAAACGCCAAGCCTCCCGGCATCACTGGCATCGCACGCGTCGTCGGCCAGGCTTACCCGGATCCCACGCAGTTCGATGCCGCCAGCGACTATTTCGACCCAAAGTCCAAACCTGAAAACCCGCGCTGGTGGCTCACCGACTTCGAATTTGTCGGAAAATTCAGCGAAATGCTCACGCTAGAAGCCATCAAGGCAGACAGCCTGCTGGCCGAAATGATGGTCTGCCAACGCGGCACGCGACTCTCGATCAACCCGGTTGATCCCATGCACTTCAAGCACGTTTGCAAGCTGGCCAAGTGGAAGCCCTGAGGCATCGCTGACCGGAATTTTCCCCGGCAGATTTGGCAAATCATCAGACAATTTTCACCAACGCCTCCGCTCTATGGATGAAGAAAACTCCATGGCTCCCCTGCACGCGGCATCCCAACCAGCGCACGCAACTTCCGAATGGCGGGAGTGGCTCGAGGAATTCGGGCCCAAACTCCTGCTTTTCGCCCGCCAACAAACCCGCTCACACGAGGACGCCAAGGACGTGCTCCAAGACGCACTCGTCAAACTCATCGAAAAAATTCGCAACGACGAATTCCTCGGCGGACAGGAAGCTTGGCCGCCCTACCTCTACACCACCATTCGCCGCCTCTCCATCGACCTCAGCCGCCGCGAGGACCGCCGCAAACGCCGTGAGGATTACGTGAGCACCGACGAAGAAGCCCAACAAGACGACATCTTCCAAACTTGGTTCGAGTCAGAAACTTCCGAGGACGAAACACGCGCCCAACTCGAAGCCGGCCTCAAGGAACTGCCAACAAAATTTTCCGAAGTCATCGTCCTCAAAATCTGGGGCGAACGCACATTCGCAGAAATCGGCGAAACGCTCGGAATCTCTCAAAACACCGCCGCCTCACGCTATCGTTATGGACTTGAGGCCCTGAAACGAAACCTCGGCAACGCACGCCTCCGGGGCGACATCTAACCACAAGCCCGCAACCTCAAAATCCACCCATGACCTCAGAGACCGCTGACCTCGAAGCCAAACTCCTCGCTTTGCGACCGGGCGCGCTGGATGACGATTTGTTAGCCAGATTGGAAGCTTGCGCCGCAGACACCCTAAGCGAGCTCAGCCCCGCCGAACTCCGCTTCGAGAGCGAACTTCGCGCGGCACGCCCCTCGGCCCTGTCACCCGAGATGCTGGCGTCCTTCGAGAACATCCTCCGCAAAGCGCCCTTCCCAACCGAACTGGAGAAAATCGTTCCTTTCCCAAAAATCCCGCTTGCCCCCGCTTCCCCGCGCAAGCAGCCGCTCTGGGCGGCGGCCGCAGCCGTGGCCGTGATCGGCGCGCTCTCGGCATTGATGATTCCTGCTTCAAAGAAAACCCAGGAAGTCGCCCAGAAATCTCCGGCCATCGCGGCTCCCAGCCCGGTCGCCACTCCCGGAGATTTCGTCCCCGCCACCTTCAATCGTGGGCTCAGCGAGGTGCATGACGAGGGCATCATTTGGCGCAACAACTCACAACCTCACAGCCTAGTGAGGGTCGTTTATAAAGATCAAGTCACTCTCAGCGATGCAAATGGCCGGACCTTGCTCGTCGAGCAACCTCGTGTCGAATACATGCTGGTCCCCGCCAAGACCGAATGAGCTGGATTCACTCAAACAAATCTCACCCGCGGCTGCGCTCACCAGTTATCAAGCCATGAACATGAAAACATCCATCTTTACCCCAGCCACGCGAGCAGGCGCATGGATTTCATCCGCTCTCCTGTCCACTGCGTTCGGCATCGAGGCCCCCGCTGACAACGCTCCCCCACCGGCACTGGACAAGCCACAAACCGCTCCCTTGCCGGAAATCAAGCGGCTCGACGCGAACCCGGTGCCCGCCGTCCCACAAAATACCCCTTTCCTCGGCGTGGTTTCCGGAATGGTGCCCGAAATGCTCGCAGAACATCTAAAACTCAAAGCGAACGAGGGCGTAATCATTCGCTCGCTGGTGCCAGATGGCCCCGCCTCCAAGGCTGGGCTCGCAATCAACGACGTGATTCTCAGGGTGGCCGGAAAACCCGTGAACTCACCGCAAGAACTCTCAGAAAAAATCGCGGAACACGAGGCAGGTGAGGTTTTACCCATCGACCTCATCCACCACGGCAGCCCTAGCAGCACCCAAGTCACCCTTGGCCTGCGCCCTGCGGACCTCGCCGCGATGCAGCCACTTGACCCGCTTGCTCTCGACGCCCTACCCCAAGACCTCGCCGAGCGCATTCGCAAGGCCATTGAGGGAAATATCGGCCAACTCGACCTCCTCGGTGGTGCCACCGATCAAGCGCTACCCGACATGGCAGATGCAATCCGCCAATTGCAGAAACGCATGGAACAGGAAATCGGCGGTGCCGCTCCAGCACCCGCCGCCGGCAATGTGCAGGCGGAAGCAACCGTGAAATTCAATGACCGCGACGGCAGCATCGAGGTGAAATCCAAAGACGGCGGCAAGGAAGTCACCGCAAGAGATGCCAACGGCAACATCACTTGGAGCGGCCCATGGGACACGGAACAGGACAAGGCCGCCGCCCCACCAGACGTCCGCTCCCGTGTCGATAGCCTCAACATCGACCCGAATTTCAAGGGCGGCGGTCTGCGTTTCCAAATGAATCCTGCCCAGCCGGAGCTCGATGGCAATTGATCTCTCGCCCCCGGAAGTGCTCTCAAACGGGCTTCGCAATCCACAATAAAAACGGCGCGGGACGGCGAGTTCCAATCGCTCCATAGCGCGCAACTCGCCAGCCTTCCCGCGCCAATCCACAGGCCCATGCCTCCACAGCAGCCGCCTCATCCGCTCCAACCGGGTGCCCCGGATAACAGATAACGGATAGAATCCCCCCAGACCGCAGGACCTTGCACGCCGCCTGCAAGGCGAGCAAGGTAGGTTCAGGCTCTGTCGTCAAACCATGATCTTGCCCGGGCAGATAACCGAGATTGAACATCACCACCGCCACACTCCCCTCACCCGCGTGCCGCCCAAGCTCCGAATGAGACTCCAAGAAAAATTCCACCCGCCCGCCCATTCCCGCCAGCTGCACCCGCTCCCTCGCACTGGCAATCGCCGCTGCCTGCACATCAAATGCAAGCACCTTGCCCAGCTCTCCCACGCAGCCCGCTAGAAATTCCGTGTCATGCCCGTTCCCTGCTGTGGCGTCGATGGCCCAGTCCCCCGCACGAATCACCCCGCCTAACAAGAGGTGTGCCAGCGCGGTTGGCCGCAGCGGCAAGTGGCTTTGAGGCGCTGGGTTCATGCTGGATTCTGCTTCAAAAAGTGCTCCAGCGCGAGCTCCGGCTCGGGGGGCACGCCATCCAACAACTCGCGCACCAAACATTCAGCCACCCGCGGCGCATACAGCGAGCCCTTGGAACCCAAGGCATTCAACATCCATTCTCCCTCACAAATCCGACCGATCAAAGGCTGGCTGCGTCGCAAAATCGGCCGCACCCCAGCGTCGTGTGCCAATACCTGAAACTCGTCTCCGCCCAACTTCCGCACGATTTCCTCAACCCGTGCCCTCCCCTTTTCCGTCGGATTCGCGTCCAGCTCCCGCCACTCGTAAGTCGAACCCACTTTAAAAATCCCCGCGCCAAGCGGCACCAGCCACCCCCCTGCCCCCACACGCATCTGGCTTTCATCCCAAGCCACACCACGCACCGTTAGGATCTCTCCTTTCGCGCAGCGATGCGGACCAAAACGCCCCCCTAACAAACCATCCGCGCCGTCACACCAAATCAAATTTCCCTCCACCAGATCCCGCTCAACCACCCCTGTCCGATAGCACCCAGCATTTTCGAAAAAATCCCGGGAGCCATCGATAAAGGCGAGCGTGTCCAGCCTCCCGCCGCCACGGACACTCACCGCGCCAAGCCAACCCAGCGGCGGCACCACTTCACCTTCCACCCATGCCGCCACCGCAGGATCCCCTAACTTGGAACGGATTTTTTCCCACTCTTTGACCGTCTCCGCGAGCCGCAAAACTGGGTAGGAATGCCAAATTTTCCGCCCAATCCGAGTTTCGACTTCCGCATAAAACTCCAAGGCAGCTGGCAGAAATTCGGCAATTCTCCAGGACGGCTCAAAATTCTTGCCCGTGATCGGATTCACCATTCCCGCCGCCACTCGCGAGCTTCCTCCCGAGCCGCGATCCACCACGCAAAACGCCTCCCCGCGTTTCCACATGGCCCACGCCAAGCATGTCCCCGCGAGCCCTTGCCCGACAATCGTCCACTTGGGAGTCGCCAACTTCACTGCGGCAGCAAGCCCTCGTTCGGATCCACCCACGCCGCATCATAGCCCTTTGCGTAGTTGAATAGATGCTTGTGAAGATAGGGCACAAACTTCTCACGATCCTCCTTCGCCAATTTCGCCACCAATGCCTCATTAAGCGCGCGCATCATTTTCTGCATCAAATGCAGGGTCAATTGACGCCCCTTCCGAGCTTTTTGCACCTGCTTATGACTCAGTTGCTCCGTCGAAACCTCCACCAATTCATGATTGGTCAAATTCCAGCGGGCCATCAAACCATCGAGTGGCTGCAGCCCGTGATCGCGTGTCAGTTCATCCATGCCCACGGTCTAGCGCATCCCATGACGCCCACTAAGCACAAAATGTCACAAGCACGGAACTTTCCCAAGAACTCACCTCTCAACCAATTTCCTTGCGACTCAAAATCCCATCGATCAAGGCACTTCGCGTATCAATCCCCGTGGTCACACGCTTGGCTGCGGGATTGGCGATAATCTCACGCAAGCGCATCAAGCGACGCCCGCCCGATTGCACGTCGTAGCTGTTGAAACCGATCGTAAATCTCCGCCCCGCCGCCACCGGCTTTCCCTGATGCGTGAATACCTTCGGATTCCCCTCACGATCCAACTTCAACTCAAACGGCCACAAAAGCCGATCCGACTGCCGCTCTTTCCGGTCCTCCTTCACAATTTCTATCAACTCCTCCGCCGTCACCTCCGCAACCGCGAGACGATTTTCATAGGGTAGCAATTTCCAACAATCCCCCACGTGGATCTCACCCGCCGCCAAGTCTCCCGTGCCAAAAGTCCCATGGAAAACCCCATCCACCGGCGTGCCATTCCGAGTCAGCGCCTCACTGAACAACTCACAAAAAAGCTGCACCAAGGCACTGCCACGCCCCTTGCCTGGAATCACGGATTTCACCACGCCCAATCTCCGGGCCAATTGCTCCTCCGCCGTCTTGATCTCGGGATCCGCCATCTCCATCACCACCGGATCCAATTCATAGCGTCCGTCCATCAACATCGAAAACGCTCGCTTCGCTAAAATTTTCCCGCTTTCGACATCAAGCGTGAGATCAACTCGCCCGCACTGGATGCCATGATAGGCGGCCTGCGAACACAAAACACTCCCGTGCATCCACGACGGTTGGTCCTGGTGGGTATGACCTCCCAAAAACACGTCCACCCCTTCAACACCGCTCAAAATTTCCCGAACCGGATTCGCAAAATCATCCTCCTGCCGCCAACCCATGTGCCCTAACACCACAACCACATCCGCCTTCGCAGATCGCGCCTCTGCCACGGAACGCTTGAGCGACTCCAAGGGATCGGTCGCCTCGGCACCACCGAGCGTCTCAGGCGTCAACCAATAAGGAAGCCCCGGCGTGACCAAGCCAATCAAAGCAACACGGAAACCTCCCACCTCCTTCATCGTCCATGGCAGCACCGCTTTCCAAACCCCATCAAACTCACCCGCACGCTTGCCTCCACGCACAAGATTCCCCGTCAAAACCGGAGATTTGGAAATTGCCAAATTCTTCTCCAAAGCCTCAGCGCCCCAATCAAAATCATGGTTGCCCAAAACCCAAGCATCATAGCCCAAGCGATTGAACAAACGCATCATCAGATTTCCACCGTTCACAAAACTCTCCGCTGTCCCCTGATAGACATCGCCCAAATCCACCAACAAGGAATCAGGTGCCTCGCGCCGCCAGCGCCGGATGCAAGAAACACATCGCGCAAAGCCACCCACATCCGACATCCCGCCATACGATTGCGTCGGCAAAATTCGCCCGTGCAAATCCGTCGTATGAAAAATTGAAATCGTCCGGACACGCCCCGCGCCCGCCGCATCCGCGCCAAAACCCAGCGCCGCAGCACCCAACCACGCGCCACTCCCAAACAAAAAACGCCGCCGCGAAGTCTCAAATTCATCCATCATCGAAACCTGCCCAATCATTCCCTCAAAGGCAAGCCAGGACCGTTACGCGGCTGGCTTCACTCGAAATCAAACGATTTTCGCCGACTTTTCCTCAAGGGAAAGCGACCGCCATTCGCCTGCCGAATCAAATCGAAAACAGAATCCATCCCAACCGACTTGATGGCCTCCACCTCTGCCAAAAGCTCACCCAAGCGACCTTTCGGAAAACCACGCTCCTTGAACCAACTCAGATACTCTGGCGGCAAATCGACAATCGGCACCCCAGATGGCGGGTAATGTGCAATACCAAATTTTCCAAATGGCATTCTCGCCCGAGAAATCTCCACCAAGAGGTTCCTAAAGTCATCATGATCGATTTCCGTGAATTTCATCGAATTTTCTACGAAACCCACCAACCCGAAACCGGCCTACTTCTGATTCGCCTTCAAGGCACTCTCCGTCTGAGTCTGCGCCCAAGTGTCATACTGCGCCTTCGGAATCACCTCCATGGTCCCAACCATGTTCGCATGACCCTCTCCGCAAAGCTGACCACAGACCACATAGGTCTCAATCGCGGACGTAGGGGTGAACCACATCGGAATCTCGCGCCCAGGAATGGCGTCTTGCTGAATGCGCATCGGCACAATCGCATAGTTGTGAATCACATCCTTGGTTCCAATATTCAACACCGCAGGCTGATTCACTGGAAGCTTAAGAATCGGACTGGTGAAATCGTCCAAAGCATTTGGGTCACTGTAATCAATACCGAGATCATTGGTGCCAGAAATCAAATCAGGATCAACTCGCCCAAACTTGTTGTCGGCACCCGGATAATGATAGGTCCAACCGAACTGCCAACCCACCACACGCACACGCACGGGATTCAAATCCTGCACGCTCTTCCAGCTATCCACACGCTCTGCCCACAAAGGAAACGCGAACCCAAGCAGCAAAACCGCTTCAACAATAATCACACCGACTTCCAAGTGACTCGACAAATGACTTCTCACCCCTTGATACGAAGCCTTCGGGTTGTTGCGGTGCCAAAAACGGAACACGCAATAAAAGAAGAAAATCGTCCACCCCACAAACAAGACAAACATGAACCAATGCACCACATCCAACATGTGGTCAACCTGGCCACCATGGGCGGAAAAGCTTTCGGGAATACCTAAGATCTTGGACGGACTCATAGTTTAGAAATAGATGAATAAATTGAAAATCAATGCCCCGCATCTGGACGAACATAATCGTCCGACAAACTCGGATCGAAATGCATGCGCTCACGGCGAGCAATTTTGAACATAAAAAAGGTAATGCCGCCCAACATGGTTAAAATCATCACCAACAAAAAGAAAATCGACCAACCGGCCGCATCACCACCTCCCTCAATCATCGAAACACGACATGTGGAGCAAGCAAGCAATTGTGGAAGGGTGTGCATGGTAAGTTGAGTTGGAATTTTAAGGACTTAAACAATCGAGCAATCAAATCTGACCTTTGGCGATTTTCCGGTAAAAATACACTCCGTAAAGTGGCATCAACAACAAACCCGCCAATCCAATGACCCCCAGTGCGGTGATCATCCCGGAAACCTCATCGGTCAACAAAAATGACCACATCGCAAGGAAGAGACACAACAAGCTGCTCACCGTCACAAATACAATATGGAAACCTTTAATTGACATCGGATTTGAAGTTTTAGGGGTTTAACGACCGGAGTAGAAGAAAGTATCGACGATCGGATCCAACATCGCAAGCGCCGTCAGCCCACCAAGGCTGCAAACCATGACCAAGCCGGAAGCAAACAACCAATACACCATCTTCTTCTCATGATTAAGGTGCATGAAGATGAAAGCAACCAAAGATGCCTTCACCGTCGCAATCGCGAGGCCGAGAACACAGTCCCAAGCATCAAAACCATGACGTCCAACATCAAATGCTGGAACGGTCGCAACCAAAACCGTGATGATGGTTCCGATGAATAAAATACCGCCTACGAACATGTAGGTGCGGACTGCTTTCTGAATCGCTTCTGGAGTGTCGGCCATGGAAGTAAATTTCGATTTAAATTAAGGGGCTTCGCGGAGTTACATCAAATAAAGGATCGGGAACACGAAAATCCAGACCAAGTCAACAAAGTGCCAAAACAAGCCACCAACCTCAACCCGGTTGGCAAGCCACTCGGGATTTGAAAGGAACATCTTGCGACCAAAGAAAAGGTAATACGCAAGAACCAACGCACCACCAATCACGTGGAGACCGTGGAGACCTGTCATGGTGAAATAAATAGCGTAGTAGGTGTTCCATGCCGGGGTAAACTTCGCCGCAAACCCAATCTGCTCGCGCGGAACAGACAAACTTGGGAAGGTGTCATCGCCACGAGCCTTGTAGTTTGGCCCCAAAAACTCCTCTTTC
>JBILPN010000103.1:0-8938 GCA_044373865.1 Luteolibacter sp.
TACGCTGACGTTTGGCTTGGCGGGCATGAGTGTGGCGCTCGGCGCGGAGTGGGATCGGCGACTGACGGCGTTGAGTTCGGAGCGCTGGCGGGAGATTCAGAGCGAGTTGGTGGAAATCGGGCCAAAGCTGGAGCGTTTGCCGCAGATTCCGATTGATGATCAAGGCGGAACGGGTGGGTATGCGGGGAACTATCCGCAGGCAGTGGCGGATGGCGAAACTGGGTTTGCAGTGGAAATTTTTTGGAGAGAGCCAGAGGAGCTTGAGATGGTGGCCTTGGTTCCGGCGCGTCGCTATGATGCGAAGGGTTTGGATGCGGACTATGGGTTGCCAGAGGATTTTGTGGTTGAATTGATTGATGCCGCTGGCCGGGTTTTGCGCGAGGTGGGGCGCGAGCAAGCGACGGGCGAGAATCCGGTGAGGCGTGGGCATCCATTTGTTTATCAGGTTTCGCCAGCGGTGGCTGCGGCGGGCGTTCGGATTTCCGCCAAGCGTTTGAATGCGGATGATGAGGATGAGGGGGTGTTTGTGCATGCGTGGGCAGAGGTGTTTGCCTTTGCGGGGAACCGGAATGTGGCTTTGGGTGCGAAGGTGAAGGGCATTGGTGGGCAGGCACAAGCGGCACCGTGGCACTGGAATCCTGCATTTTTAGTCGATGGCCAGACGCCCTTGGGCTTGCCAGAAGTGCCGGCTGGCGAGCATGCGAACATCGGGTGGATTTCTGAGGGGCAGGCGGATGCGCGGGCGTCGAGCCAGGTGACGGTGGATTTAGGCGAGTCTGGGTGGGTGGATGGCGTGCGCTTGCTGCCGGCGAGGAAGCCGACCTCGGATTTGCCGAGTGGGTTTGGGTTTCCGCGGAAGTGGGTGATCTCGGGCTCGGCGACTGGGAGTGAGGGCGAGTGGGAAATTTTGGCGAAGCGTGATTTGGCGAATCCCGGGCACAATCCGGTATGGGTTCCGTTTGACCGGGCGCGGGTGCGCCATGTCCGGGTGGAGGCGACGGAGTTGTGGAAAGCCTACGATGACTACGCCGCATTTTTTGCGTTGAGCGAGTTGGAGGTGCTGTCTGGCGGGGAGAATCTAGCCTTGCGTAAAAGTGTGCATTCGCCGCATGGGATGATGAATTTGATCGCGCCGGGTGGCAGGATTTGGAGCGCGGCGGCCTTGAGTGATGGGTTCGGGCCGGAGGGGCGTTTGGTTCCGGTGCGCGAGTGGCTGGGCTTGTTCGACGAGCGGGTCCGCTTGGAGTTGCGGCGTCACGCGTTGGAGGCGGAGGCAGCGCGCTTGGTCGAGCGTTTGCGGAATGCGACGCAGATTGGCTCGGCGGTTTTGGCGGTGATGGGAGTGTTTTTCACTCTTGTTCTGCCGATTCGCTACCGCATGAAGGCGAACCGTGAGCTGACTCGGGTGCGGGAGCGGATTGCAGGGGATTTGCATGATGAGGTGGGCAGCAATTTGGGCAGCATCCAGATGTTTGCGGATTTGGCCGAGGGGCGTTTGGGCGCGTCTGATGATTTGAAGCGGATTCAGCGGATTGCGGCGGAGACGGTGAGTGCGGTGCGGGATATCGTGTGGTTGTTGAGGCCGACAGGGGACCATCGCATCGGGACAGTGGAGCATTTGCGGGAAACTGCGTCGATCATGTTGGAGTCGCTGGATTGGAAATTCACGGCGAATGAGGAGGCGTGGCAAGTGGAGTTGCCAGAGGAGTTGAACCGGGATTTGTTCCTGTATTTCCGCGAGTCCTTGCACAACATCATGCGGCATGCGCGCGCGAGGGGTGTGGCGATTCATGCGGAGCGGACCGGGCGTGAATTTCGCTTGGAGATTTCTGACGATGGCGTGGGAATTGAGGACGAGCGCTTGGCGCGGCCGGCGACTTTGCGAGCTTTGCGGCAACGGGCGGAGGCGCTGAAGGCGGATTTCCAGGTGGAGAGTGAGCGGGGCAAGGGGACGCGCCTGTGCTTGGTGCTGCGTTTGGATCGGAAAGGCGCACCTTGCTGAGATGTGGTGCTTTCCGAATGGGGGAAGATGGGTTTATGGTTCCGGGCATGACGCAACTGAACGCATCCAAGGAGAAACCGATCCGGCTGGTTCTCATCGAAGATCACGCGGATTTCCGCGAATCGGTGTCGATGGTTCTAGAGGAGCGCGGGGGTTATCAATGTGTGGGGGGGTTTTCGACGATGGAAGACGCGTTGGAGGCGATGCGTGCGGGGTTGAAGGCGGATTTGGTTTTATCTGATTTGGGCTTGCCGGGGATGAGTGGGATTGCGGGGATTCGGAAGGTTCGTGAGTTGTTGCCGGAGGCGCGGGTTTTGGTGCTGACGGCATTTACCGACAAGGCCAAGGTTTTTGCTGCCTTGGAGGCTGGGGCGCATGGGTATTTGGTGAAGGCGGGCAGTGCGAACCGCCTGATGGAGACCTTGGAGGAGGTGTTGGCGGGCGGGACTCCCTTGGATCCGAAGATTGCGGGGATGATTTTGCAGACGTTCCGGCAGCTTAGCCCGATTCCTGAGGCGGAATCCTTGTCGGCCCGCGAATGTGAGGTCTTGCAGCTGTCGGCAAAGGGCTTGAACCGTCAGGAAATCGCGGATGAATTGAAAATCAGCCAGCATTCCGCGACGGAATACATCAAGCGGAGCTTCGATAAGCTGCATGTGCGGAGCTTGCCGGCGGCTGTGAGTGAGGCAATCCGGCGTGGATTCTTGGATTTGTCGTGAGAAAGGGCGGTTTCCTAACGAGTCGTCAATCGTGTCCCATAATTTAGTGACATGACAGAATTCAAATAATCTGGGAAGTTCCTCGCGTCGGGGTGATGGGGATCATCCCTTCAGATTAGTTTTCATGACTAGAAACGGGGTCGCGCGAGTGCGCGACCCCTTTTTTTTGGTGATTTTTAGAGTGCCTGCGCTGGCCGGGAGGCGTGGTGTGGGCACGGGGGGGCTGGTGGGCGCGCTGCGCATGGGATTTTCCCGGGCTGTTTATGGCTCAGGCTTAGAAGGTTGGAGCGGCGACGGTCGCATTGTCGCGTTCCTCGCTGCGGCGGCGGAGGATGCGATCCGCCGTTTCCTCGACCATTTCCGCGAGCAGGAGCCACAGGTGTGAGCCATGGCGGTAGTCTGCGGGAGCGATGTGCTTGACGCGGCCGGCGTGGGTGGAGAGTTGAAAGCATTTTCTGAACGAGCGGCCGCTGGCGTCTTCCGGGTTATAAACCGCGATGGCTTGTCCGCCGTTGCGGGCCATCACGGTGAAGCAGGGGACATCGGTGGGGCCGTCGCCGACATAAACCATGTTTTCAAATGGAATCGGGCGTTGCTCGGGTGGCATGTGGTCATTCACGTCTTGGTCGTGATTGAGCATCCCCTTGTTGATGCGGAAGAGGTATTGAGTTTTCGCGGTGTGTGAAATCGCGCGTTTGGGGAAACTGATGCGGCCCTCCGAGTCCTCGCCAAACTCGCAGCCGAACATCGCTTTGATGTGGGGTTGGAGGCGCGAGCCATCGAGGAGTGCCTTGAGTCCGGAGGAGATGATGTAGTGCTCGAGTTTGATGCCGGCGGCCTCGTGTTCCGGGCGGAGTGCGGCTTTGGGAAGCTCATCAAAAAGCTCGGGGAGTCCGGGGAAAAAGTGCAGGCCGGCGCCGAGTTCGGTGAGGCGCGCGTTGCTGACATTGTCCATGCCGAGGTAGTCGAGAAGGCACTTCATGTAGGCGAGCTCACCATCCCATTTTTGTTCGTGGACGAGGGTGTTGCACTTTTTCCAAAATTGTGCGGGGTCGATTCCGTATTCTGGGAAAATGACATCATCCTGCATGTAGCGCGGGCTGAGCGTTTGGTCATAATCATAAACCAGCGCGATGGTGTTTTGAGGAGCAGCCATTGGAGTTCTTGCAGGCAACCAAGGGCGGGCGGTGGCGACAAGGCGGAAATCGCGCGGCAAGCAGATTCCGGGCTTGCGGGGCGTTTTGAGAATCGCGCTTGCTCAGAGCGGGCGTGGAGGAGAACCTGCGCGCTTTCCAAGCCAGCGCATGAACCGATATCTTCCTTATTATAAGCATTTGTGGACTGTCCGGTGGCAGTTTGCACTGGGGGTTTTCGCGGGTTTGGTGTTTGCCTTGGCGAGTGGATTGGGGATGCCGCTGATGATGGGGGTCGTTTTTCCCGTTCTTTTCAATGCGGAGGGGAAAGACAACCAGTGGTATGTCGAGTGGATCACGGGGTTGATGGGCGCGCTGTCACGCGAGCACTTGCTGTTGGTGACCTGTTTGTGGATTCCGTTTATTTTCCTTCTGCGTGCGGCCGCCGCTTATGTGAATTCCTACTTCATCCATTACGTGGGCAACCGGGTTTTGGAGGAAATTCGCGTGGACTTGTTCATCAAGTTGCAGTCCTTGCCCCTGTCGTTTTTCAAGAAAAACCGCTCGGGCGATTTGTTAGCGCGTTTGATGGGGGATACGACGGTGCTGCGGCAAATCGTGGCCAATGTTTCCAGCGACTTGATCAAGCAGCCCGCAACCTTGCTGGGCGCTTTGGGATATTTGGGATACATGGCTTGGAAGGAGCAGAGTTCCTTTGCGGCGATGATCGCGCTGGTGACCGTGCCTTTGTGCGTTTTCGTCATTCGTGCGGCGGGGAAAAAGCTCACCAAACGCGCCAAGGCCTTGCAGGATCAAGGGGGGACGATGACGGCCACACTTTCCGAGACCTTGCAGGCACCGCTGGAAATCCGGGCCTACAATCTTGAATCTCGCCAAATTTCCGAATTCCGGCGACGCACCAGTAGCATGTTGAAAGTCACGATGAAGGTGACGAAGTATCGGCAGGCGATTGCGCCGTCGATTGAGTTTGTCGCGGCTTCCGGAGTGGCGGTCGCCTTGTATTGGGGAGTGCGGGAGGGGATGTCGCACAAGAGTTTCATGGGCTTGATCACCGCCTTGTTCGTTTGTTATGAGCCGATTAAGAAACTGGGATTGATTCATTCGCTGTTAAAGCAGGGAGATGCCGCGTTGGATCGGATCAATTTTATCGCGCATGAGCCAGATCCCTTGGCGGATGCGGAATCGCCCAAGCCATTCCGCCCACCAAGCAAGGAGATTTCCTTTGAAAACCTGACATTTGCGTATGACGAGGAGCCGGTTTTGAAGGAATTGGCCGTGCGTATTCCGGTGGGGCAAGTGGTGGCTTTGGTTGGGCCGAGTGGCGCGGGGAAATCGACGTTTGCCCACTTGATTCCACGATTTTACGACCCGCAGGCCGGCGGCATTCATTTCGACGGGGTGGACATCCGGGACTTTGCCAAGAAAGATTTGCGGAACTCAATCGCTGTGGTGCCGCAGATGCCGAGCCTTTTCTTGGGGTCGATCGCTGAGAATATCCGAATCGGGCGCGAGACTGCGACGGATGCGGAAGTGGTGGAGGCGGCGCGCCGGGCGAATGCGGATGAGTTCATCCAGAGCCTGCCAGATGGGTATCAAACGCAGGTTGGCGAGCGTGGCGACTTGCTTTCTGGTGGCCAACGGCAGCGGATTGCGATTGCCCGGGCTTTCCTGAAAAATGCGCCAATTTTGATTTTGGACGAGGCCACCAGCGCCTTGGATTCTGAAAGTGAGGGGATGATCCAGCAAGCGCTCGCGGCGCTGGTGAAGGGGCGGACGACTTTCATCATTGCCCACCGCTATAGCACCATCACCATTGCGGACCGGGTGCTCGTTTTCCAGCAGGGCCGCATCGTCGCTGATGGAAATCATGAAACTCTGCGCAAGTCCGATCCGACCTATCAGTCGATGCTGGGCAGTCAATTTCTAGCCCACGAGGCGTGACGGATCAGGGGCGAGGAAGGATTTCTGGCAGAGTTCCGCGTATTTTCCAGCTTGGGTGAGGAGGGCCGTGTGGGTGCCTTGCTCGATGACTGCGCCTTTTTCCAAAACGTAAATGCAGTCCGCATTTTGAATGGTCGAAAGCCGGTGGGCGATGACGAAGGCTGTGCGGTTTTGCATCAAGCGGTCGAGGGCGTCTTGAATCTGGCGTTCGGTTTCAGAGTCCACGGATGCGGTTGCCTCGTCGAGCAGCAGGATCGGTGCGTCTTTCAGCAAGGCGCGGGCGATGGAGAGGCGCTGCTTTTCGCCGCCAGAGAGCTTGACGCCACGCTCACCGACGTTGGTTTCCAATTGCTCGGGTAGGTTTTTTACAAATCCCTCCGCGTGGGCAGCTTCCAAGGCGGACCAAAGCTCGGCATCCGTCGCATGGCGTTTGGCGAGCAGCAGATTCTCACGCACCGTTCCATTGAAAAGGAACGGCTCTTGCGTCACATAAGCGAGCTGGTCGCGGAGGGAGGACTTCGACAAGGTGTTAATGTCAATTCCGTCGATGGTGATCTGCCCGGAAGTCGCTTCGTAAAAGCGCGCTAGCAGTGACAGGACCGTCGTTTTTCCCGCGCCCGTCGAGCCGACCAGTGCGATGGTCTGGCCGGGAGGCGCGTCCAGTGAAACGCCATGCAGGGTGGGTTGTTCCTGATAGGCGAAGGACACTTGGTCAAAGCGCACGTGCCCTGCGAGCTTGCGCGGCAGAATGGCGCCCTGAGTCGAGTTCGGCTCCTCCTCCGAGTCTAAAATTTCGAAGACCCGGTCGGCGGCGGCACGGCCCGAAAGGATCATCTGGTTGAGCGAATTCAAGCGGTCGATTGGCTCGTAAAACAGTGAGAGAAACAGCAGGAACTTCGTGAAGTCGCCAAGGCTCAATTCACCACGCATCACGGCAGACCCGCCGAAGCCGAGGACGAGGACGTAGCCAATCATCCGTAAAAACGACATGCTCGGCGAGTAAATCGCCCACCAGCGCATCATTCGCAGCGAAGCGATCCGCAAGAGATCGGAAAATTGATTGAAGCGAGCGTGCTCCGCTGGCTCTGCGGCGTAAGCCTTGATTTGGCGGACGCCCGAGATGTTGTCGTGAAGCAGTGCGTTCAAGTCTGAAGCGGCATTCCTCTGGTTGCGGTAGCGGTCGCGGCCTTTCGTCGAGTAAATCCAAGCGCCAATCGCAAGAAATGGCACTGGAAGCGTGGCCCATGCGGCAACCGTTGGATTCAAATAAAACAGGAAAATCCCGATCCCAAGCACCTGCAGCGCCGCGATCAATCCCTGTTCCACCCCATCGATCAGCACGCGTTCCATATTTGTGACGTCCTCGACCACCCGTGTCATGATGTCGCCAGTCCGCCGCGTATCGAACCACTGCAGGGGAAGTCGCTGAATTTTCTCATAAAGATCCGAGCGGATGTCAAAAATCACCTTTTGTTCGAAATTATTGTTGATGAAAATCCGCACCGAGTTCAGGCCGTCCTTGATGAGGAATCCCGCCAGTGCGATGAGCACCCACGTGAGAAATTCTGAGTGTCGTTCCGGGTGGGGAATGATTTTGTCAATGACGTAACCCGTTGCATTTGGGAACACAAACACTGCCAAGGTCATGCCCACGGCACAAAAAAGTTGGGCGGTCGCCAGTCCAGGATAATGGCGGAGATAGGAAAAAACGCGGAAAATTGACTTCATGGGACGCGCCAGCGATGCCACGTCTGTGGTTGCTTTGTAAAGCCAAGGTCGGCCTCTTCCTGAAACTCTTTGAAATTTGAGATTGCGAAGCCGGATTTGTCGTTCCTAAGGTGTCCCGCACATACGGAATTCATTGCTTACCTTCAAAACCCCATGGCCAACGTCTTCGGAATCCTCACAGCAATCACACTCGCCTTCGCGGCATTCATTGCGCTCAAAAACAAAGCAGCTTACGAAAGCACGATCTCGGAAACCGGGACGCAGCGGCAGGCCTTAGCGAAGAGTGAGGCCCGTCTTGCGGCTGCACTCGAAGTTTTGGCGGATCTGCCGGTTCAGCGTGCAGCAGTCGATGCTGAGGTTGAGCAACTTACTGCAACGGAAACAAAGAAGAAGTCTGAAAATGACGCTTCCAAGGCGCAGATCGACGAAAAGACAGCGAAAATTGCCGCAAACAAGACCCGCCTCGATGAGATCCGCGAGAAGACCCAAAAAACTGGGGATTTGAAGGAACTCGCCTCCAAGATGCGCGCCACCAATGCCGAGCTTGAAGAGCTGGCCCAGTCCATCGCCTCGACCGAAGCTGAGCTTGCCAATGTCACGGCACAGAACGCCGCCTCTGAGGCACAAGTCGCTGAAGCTCGCGGCAACTTTGAAATCATCGCCAGCGGCCAATCCTTGCCGAATCTTCAAACTCGGATCCGTTCGATCTACCCGAATTGGGGCTTCGTGACTCTTGCCTCTGGCAACAACTCGGGCGTGGTGACCAATTCCACCCTCAATGTGGTGCGTGACTCTCAGGTGATCGCCAATCTTTTGGTGACCGCAGTGGAGAGCAATTCTTCCTCCGCAACGATCGTCCCTGATTCAATCGCCGCAGATGTGACCCTCATGGTGGGTGATCAAGTGGTTCCCGGTGGTAAGGCTGCCAAAGCTGCAAGCAACTGATTTGGACTGAGTTTCAAAACCCTTTAAAATATCCCTAAATGAAAGCCATTCTTTACGTTGTCGTCATCCTCGTTGCCGGCGGTGCTGCCTACTTCTCTTATGATTTGTCGAAGAAATACACGGTTCTGGAAGCAGAGCGTGTTGAGACCATCGCCAAGGAGAAGAAAGCCACGGCAGATTCTGAGGTTGCCGATCAAAAAATCAAAGCCGAGAAGGCTCTGCTCGCTGCATCCAAGGAGCGCGAAGAGCTTCTGAATCAGAGTGTTTCGTCGCTTTCGGCAACTGCAACATCGTTGGCCGCCGACTTGTCACGTCTGGATGACGACATGAAGGTGCAGGACGGCGAATTTGCCGAGCTGAACAAGGCTCTGGAAGAGGTCAACACAATCCTCGCCGATCTCGGTGGTGGTGTGACTCTCGACACGCTTTCCGATAAGATCCAAGAGATC
>JBILPN010000104.1:0-8937 GCA_044373865.1 Luteolibacter sp.
GCGGGGTGATCGCCCAGCTTGCCGCGAACTACCCCTTGCCTCGCACCAGTCCCAACGCCACGCCCGTGGCCGATATCCTTAAAGCCTTCTCGCTCAACTGTCTGATTGGCGGCACGCGCTTGTGCCTCCACATGGAATGGCGCAAAGGCAACACCGTGAGCGCCAGCGGTTGGATCTTGCAAATCACAGAACAGGTGGCGATCGGAATGGTTGCGACTGCATGGTGAGTTAGGGCTAACATCCCTCTTTTTCGTCGGGCGACAGAATGCCGGCGCGATAGGCTTTGGTGATTGCGGCGGCGGCGTTCTGGACGTTGAGCTTTTCGTAAATGTGGCGAACGTGGGTCGCGACGGTGGGGATGCTGACGCCCAGACGATCAGAAATTTCCTTTTTGAGAAGCCCTTGGCCGAGCAGCGTGAGCACTTGTAGTTCGCGCTGTGATAGCTGGTTTCCGGCATCGGGTTTCGGCGGGTTTTTCTCGAGGTTTTTCAGGATGAAGCGGGCCATTTTCGCATCAAGCGCGGCACCGCCACTCGTCACGGTACGGATACTTTCGGTGATCTGATTGAGGGTGGCGGACTTCAGGAGATAGCCCGCGGCGCCTGCGGAAATTGCCGCCAATACGTCTGCCTCGCGGTCGGATTGGGTGAGGATAATGACTTTGGCTTCCGGCAAACAGGAGCGGAAATAGGGCAGCGCCTCTAGGCCGGTAATGCCTGGTAGATTCAGGTCCAGCAAGATGACATCAGGTTTCTGTGGCGTGTTGCGATCATGCAGATGCCGCAGGGCGCGCTCGGCGGTGCCGAACTTGGTGAGGAGCGAGATATCGTCCTCACATTCAAGCGCGAGGGCGATTCCATCCCGGTATTCCGGATGGTCCTCGACCATCATGACGCGAATGATAGATTTCATGATCAATTATCAGTTTGCGGCGGTGAGCCTAGTGGGTTTGAAGGTCAAGGTGATGGAGGCTCCGCCATTGATGGACTTTCCGACGGATACCTGCGCGCCGAGCAGTCGCGCGCGGCGCTTGAGCGAGGCGGGGACGCCGTCGTTGCAGGAATCGGGAATGCCGCGCCCGTTGTCGCTGATGACCATGCGGATTTGTTTTTCGCTTGCCGTTAGATCAATGCTGAACCGAGTGGCCCCGGAATGGCGGCTGATGTTTACGAGGCTCTCCTTAAAAAACAGGAACAAGTCCGCCCGATTGCCGGGGTGAAGTCGTTTGAGGACCTCGCGGCCTTCGATGGAGATGTCGTGTTCGATATCCGCGAGGATGCGCCCGGCGGAGCGCTGCATCTCTTCCGGTAGGTTTTCATGAAGTCCGCCGGCTTGGTGGAGGTTGATGCTCTGGCGCACCGCGGCGCTGGTGCGTTCCGCGAGCTCCTGACTGCGGAGCAAGACATTTTTCAAGCGATCCGGTGAGTCGAGGGTGTTGAGAGCAACGTCGCCTAGCAGTCGGATGGTGTGTAGATTGGCCCCCAACTCGTCGTGCAGGTCGGCGGCAAAGCGCTCCCTAATCTCCGCGATTTTACGTTTTTGCAGGTTCCTGCCGATAAATACGGTCGCGGCAATGCCGGCCGTCAGCAGAGTGGCCAGCCATCCCATCCATTTGAGGATCGATTTCTGGCGGGCGTAGCGGCGGTTCAATTCCGCGAAAATGAGTGGGCGTTCGCTTTCAAGGTCATGGCGCCGGGCCAGTTGACCCAGCCAATCGCGGATCGGCAGGATTCTTCCATATAGGTTGTGGCCGTCCGTGATCGCGCTGAATTGGCGTGCAGGGTCTCTTAGTGAGAAGCTGGCCGTTACTTTTTTGTCGATGGCAATATTGTGTCCGTTGGAGAAGACTTCGATTTCGGCAATCCCGATCTGCGATCCTATGATACTGCTCAGGGTGTTGATGTAGGGCTCTTCGGCTGTCAAACGCACGTAGCGGCAGGCGGTTTCTGGAAATTGCAGGATGATGATCGGGCCGGTGTCGTAAATCGAGCCCACATGATGTTCCTTCAGCAGGACGGCATCCGAGAAGTCAGGCAATTTAGCACCCTCGACGCGCATCCGTCGTGGTATGCCATAGTTGGCATCATTGGCTTGGGGAACGGTATCACTCACATCCGCAGAGTGAAAATTGAGACCGTTGATCGGTTGGACCGCTCCTAGGTCAATCTCGATCACGGGGTGCTCGCCGATGCACACGTCACTGACCATGGCGATGCTTTGCTTTCCACAGGCAGCATCCATCAGATAGGGTGTGAATCCATCCACAATGAACCTCTTTTCCCTCGCGCCACCTGCTGGTTCTAGTTCATTGGATGAGGTAATAACAGGGCGATGCAGGGCGATGTTCTCCTGCCCTCTGAAGATCAGGATCTCTGCGAGTTCGAGTTGGTAACGCCCGTCCCATGCGCGAGGCGACAATTTCGTGGCCTCCAACCGGACCCAAGACGCCATGCTGCCCGGGCACGGCACGACGAGGGGTGCGATCCGCGGCAGAACATGGTGATTTTTTCCGAACGCGGCGACCACCCTACCTTTGGGGTCGCCCGCGCTGCCGGCAAAAATCCGAAACTCCTCGGGGAAACCATCCGCTCGGAAACCGGATTGGGTGTCGCGCCAAATTGAGGGAACCAACACGATTTGATCGAACGAGCGTTTCCCCCCGAGATCGATTTGGATCCATTCCGTGGTTTCACTTTCCTGGTGGACGATTGAACGGTATCCGATCGCGCCCACTCCGCTGCGCAGGCTGTAACTGGCGAGTTGGGCGAGTTCGGAATCGACAGACGCAAGGCGTTGTTCGAGAGGATTGGTAAATAGCGGAGCCAGTGGCCCATTCGTGACGACCGGGTCGATTGCGGATGGGAGCACCCCGGAAAACGAGAGCAGGAGTAAGATAAGTGGGCTTGGAGTGGCGGGCACTTCGGTAGGTTTTGAACTTTTCCCTTTGGACGGAGGCAAAGCCTAGGCGGATTTTACAAGGTCGTCAAACACCGCGCGGAGAGAGTACATCATCTAAACGGACGATAGGCAGAACGTTGATTTCATCGCAGGATGGATTTCATGCAGAGGATCCATGACACGATAAGAACATTCAGGAATCATGGCATCTTAGTAAATGGTGATGGGAATACTGACACGCACGAACAGTGGATTGAACGCCCCGGTGTTAACTCTGATGAAAAATTTGAAGAACGCATTTTGACTCATAAGAGCCACCGAAACAGCCTTCAAAGCCGCGCCATGCTGCGGTGCTTAACCTGCCTCGCCTTCACTGTCACTCCGGTCCAAGCCGTCACGCGAACTTGGGACGCTGGAGGGGGCGTGGACAACAAGTGGACCACTGCCGCAAACTGGGATGGCGATACGTTGCCGGCTTCCAACAATGATGTTGTCATCGACGGTGCTGTTACCGTGGACATGGACGGTCTGGGTAACGGTAATTTGCCGTCGGGGGTGAAGGTTGCGCTCACCAATGGTGCGAGATTAACCAATACGACGGGTGTATGCCGCATGAATGGTGCCTCTTCGGTCAGCGTGGGTAGCGGTTGCACGCTCAATAAATACTGGGCTATGGGCCGCGGAAGCATGAGTTTCCAAAACGGGGCGATCTGGAATGCAGGTGATGTGGAATTGAGCGGACCTAACGTTTTCAGCTTCAAACTGGGGCCTGCCGGCTTCACCAAGCTGACCCCCGGAATGCTCAGGTGGAACGCGACGACAAAATTCACCGAGCAGACCTGGACGGTGGATATGGCTGACTACACGGGCCCCTCGCCAGCGAGCATCATTTTAATGGACTGCTCGAGCGCGTTTGATCCCACTAACATGACCGCCGCAAACTTCTTGGCTCAAGCGACGCGGACGGTGACCAACGCGGGCGTCAATGTGGGTTCGACCATCGTCTATGATCCCATTCAGGCGGCGTTCGTTCTGAAAGTGCAGGTCGATCCTTACATAGCACCTGTCACGGACTTGGTATGGGATGGTGGCGGCGGCAGCGTATTATGGGCCACGGCCACAAACTGGGATCCGGATTTCACACCGGTCGCTGGCAATACAGTGGCGATCGCCAGCGCTGTGACCGTGGATTGTCCGAACGTCAGCCTACCAGCATGCACGATTTCTCTCATGAACCATGGAGCCATGACCAGCAGCACCGGCGCGGTCCGATTGCAGGGCACCACGATCAATGTGGCTTCCGGCAGCGCGCTGTCCGGGGGCTTTTGGGATATGAACAACGGGACGATTAACTTCCAAAACGGGGCGCTCGCTACGATGCCGAATTGGGAACTGAAGGGTACCACCCGCTTTACTTTCAAGCTAGGTGCTGCCGGGTTCACCAAACTCACACCTGGAGCTCTTTGGGGGTCAACCATCACCACTTCGACCTGGGTTGCGGACATGGCTGATTACACGGGAGGCCTCGGGATCATTCCCTTGGTTGACTTCGCCACCGATAGATACACGGGAGGAATGAGCAGCGCGACCTTCCTGACTTCAACGCGGAACGTGACGAATCTCGGCGTCGGCTACGCCGCCAACCTTCAGTGGAACCATACGACCAAGGCGATTGAGCTCAATGTCACCGCCGTTCCAGGTGCAGTGACATATTATTGGGATAGCAATGGGGCCACAACCGGCTTCGGCGAGGCGGTCGGCACCTGGACGTCTCCGACCACTGGTGATGCAACGCAGGGGTGGAGCACGGACGGAAGTGGAAGCACGCTACCCGCAAGCATTACCACCGCCGAGTTCAGCTCCGTTAACTTCGGCAATGGCATGACTGGCTTAGAGGCGGGCACAATCCTGGTCAGCGGTTCGGTGACGAATTATGGCATGACCTTTGCGTCCGGCACGGAACCCATCGTCCTTTCGGGCGGCATCATCAATTTCTCCCCTTCAGGCGGCATCATCACCGTCAACAACTCCACTAACACGATCAGCTCCGTCCTAGCGGGCAGCAGCCTGACGAAGGCCGGAACCGGCACGCTCGTTCTCTCCGGGATCAACACTTACAGTGGTAATACGACCATCACTGCGGGCAAACTCCAAGGAGTGGTCGGCGGCAGCAGCGCGAGTTCGACGCTGGTTCTTACTCCGGCGGCGACTAGCAGCGTGGCCATCACGGACAATACCAAGAGATGGACGAATGCAGCTCTGACGGCCAGCGGCGGCATTTTAGAATTCAGTTTCGGGGACATTACGCCAAGCACGACCGTCAGCCCGCTCGCGATCACTGGAGCGACCACTTTCATCGCTCCTCCCACGGTTAGGGTTCTAGTAAACTCCGGTCTAGCGGTTGGCACCTATCCGCTGATGACGTGGGGCACCAGTTCCGGGACGGTTCCGACGACTGCCGACCTGACTGTTAGCACGTTGGCTTTTAATACGGTGGCCGGCTTGAGCGTCTCGGGTAACACGCTCAATCTTGTCATCAGCGCTGCCCAGGGACTGCTCCTTACCTTCGACAGCACGGGAGTTCCAACTTCGGTGACAAACTCGACCGGCGTCGAGTTATTGAGTGGCAGCTCCCCGGGGTTCTACCTGCTGGAGACGAACCGTGAGAAGCGCTATTTCAACGATGTCACCGACCTAGGCGGCGGGGCATATCGTTTTGGCATCGTTGGCTCCCCGGAGCAGATTGCCGTACAGTTTGCTCGAAAGAATGACTACCTCACTTGTCGGTTCACCGCCATGTCAAATTTCGCGCTACAGGGGGAAAGGCTTTATTTTGGCCTGTCCAGCACGAAGCTCAAGGCACTGGCCCTCGACCATATGGTAACTGTCTCAAACAGCACTTCCGCTGTGCAGGTGGAGCGTGTGAACTTGTGGCAGCAAGTGATCCAATCCCCAACCAACTTCTTGGGCGGATTCGCAATCTATCATAATATCAGTCCCGCCCGGGAAGACTCGACCCTAATCGACTTGTGGACGATGGAGGGGCTGCCGCATCCAAAATTGGCGGGGGACTGGAATCGGGCGGCGGCAGAAGCATGGCTCACCAATTGGATCGATGCAGCATACGATACAAGCTATCTCAACATCGAGCCGAACAGCCTGAGCGAACATTACAGCTATATGCCTTATGCAGCCAAAATGGACGCCCGGGCGATTTATATGTGGAACCTGATCTGGCGTGGAGAATACTGGCTGCAATACCGGCAGAACGATGAAATCAACCCCACCATGTATCCGAATGGAATGGCTGATATGCAGGATTTTAAGAACTCTCTAGCAGCGGATGGTCGCACACTCATGTTTCATTACCTCAGTGGTAACATCGGCGAAGAAGACCCGGAGTTTTCCAGCCCAAACGTGTCTGCGGATTTGCAGAGCTGGGGTACGATGACGCTGACCACCCCGATTGCCACAACGGCGAATACGATGATTGTGCAGCCCGCTGCCGGCGTGAAACTGCCTATCGTTGGCGGAAACCTGTTGCTTGGACCTCCGGCGATCCCAAGCTTTTTTGACTTCAAGACGTTCCGGATCGGCAGCGAATGGTTGAGCGCCAGTTCGGTGACTGATCTGGGTGATGGCACATGGCAGTTGAGCGGCGTGGCCCGCGGCAAATGGCAGACCACCCAGCAGAGTTATTCATCCGGCACCAGCCTGCGGGGGTACTTGCGCCCCTACAACCAGGACTTCGTGCCCGATCCCGATTCGCCACTTTTAACAACGATCGCCGCTCGGTGGGCGACACTGAGCAACACTTTGGGACTCAGGGGTGCGGAGTTTGACGGGCTTGAAAATCATGCCGCAACTGGCAATTGGGGAACCGGCAAGTTCACGGCACAAGTTTACAAGAACCTTGATCACCCCACTGTATCCAATACCAGTGGCGGACGACCTCCCGAGGCATGGCTGGAATATCGTTTTAACCGGGTCAAGGATGCGCTCGGTGGCTCCTTCCAAACTCGGCAACATGCCAGCTTCTATCTTGGAGACGCGTCGTGGATAACGCCAGGGATCGAAGAGGTGGAAAATGAAATGAATAAATTTTTCAATGTCAACAATCGCGGATTTTCCCTCGGATCCTATGACGTTAAGGGCGTGGCCGTTTCGACACTCACGAACCACGGATTGACCGATGAGGTAATGGCATTGCTGAAAAGTTGGAAGAACGCATCGCTTCCGATGTCCGCCACGCAAAGGGCGGCAATGAACACTTTCCGTCCCTACCTAGGTGCGCGCGTGGGAATCAATGGCAACCACCCGTGGGCTACAGCCTTGTGGCGTCCGGATGGTTCCCGGCTGCGGAAGTGGTATGCCCTTGGAACTGACAACTACACACACGAATGGCATTATGGGCAGGAACACGGCAGCATTACGCCACGCTTCTATGTCACAAATGGCCAAACCCAGACGCTAGAAGTGCCCGTAGCGCTGGACTCCGGGGCGCAGCAAACTAGGGTCATTGGTCGGGTGCTGCCCCGGTTTGACGACACCAACACCGACAATATCAATCTAATGCCCTATCTGGGCACCACCAATCTCACCGTAACGCGAACCAACACAACGAACGCGGACGTCTGGGATGACACTCAGTTGACGAAGTATATAATCAGCCCGTTCTGTGATTTGTCAGCCAACCGTGGGCTAGGCCTCTGGGTGACGGGCGATAATAGCGGAGCCACCCTGGTGTTCCGACTCCAAAGAAGCGCCCAGTCGCGCGACCATGTGATACCGATCAATTTCACCGGGCGGCGCTGGATCGAGATCCCGACGGGAGAACAGGGGTGGCGCGTGAAGAATTGGGGTTGGGCCGTGGCTAACCGTCAATCCTTGAATTATCGATACATTGATTCCATTCGCATCGGGATCGGACACATCCCGGCCAACACAAGCTGCAGCGTGGTCGTGGATGGGTTGGTCGCCATGAGGGAAACCCCCGAAGCACTGGTCAATCCTAGGATCACCCTAGGTGAACAGTCGGTCTCTGTCAGCGGGACCATTGCCAGTGGAAACCATTTCATCCTCGATCCCAGCGGCCTCTTTACCATTTACAATGCGAATTGGCATGTTGTGTCCACGCAACAGTTGAGCGGACTTCTTCCCGCCAGCCTGACCTCTTTCAGCATGCAGTCCACCACCTCCTCACCCAAGATCTGGCTAGAGGTTGGGGTGCAGGCTTCCAATGAAACGATTTCGAGCCCGGCCTACACCAGCACATGGGATGGCGAAGGTGAAGATGGATTGTGGACCACCGCGGCGAATTGGAACGGCAATGTGCTCCCGGTCGCAGGGAAGGCGATCGACATCAACAACACAGTAACGGTGGACACCCTCGGTCTCGGCTCAGGGAATTTGCCGAGCTCGGCGACGGTGAATATCAGCGGTGGGGCGACTCTGACCATGAGTTCCGGGGCCATTCGCTTGAACGGTTCCACGTTGAATGTCGCTTCAAATGGAGCTCTGGCCGGGGCGCTCTGGGATCTGAACAACGGAACAATTAACTTCGAAGCCGGGGCTGGAGCCACGATGAATGACTGGGAGCAGAAGGGTTCCAACGTTTTCGGATACAACTTGAATGCAAATGGATTCAAGACGCTGACCCCTGGCCGACTGAGAAGCGGAAACAGCGCGGTTTGGTCCAATGCGACTTACAACATCAATATCTCTGCCTACAATATTGTGAACGGCAGGAGTATCGTGCTGGCCGACTATGCCTCGCACGATGCTGCGTTCAATGGCATATTCAATCCAACCATCAACATCATCGCCGGAGCCAGCGGACTATCCGCAAGTCTCGCCTTCGATACCGTTAGTTCAAAGCTGGTCCTGACAATCGATGCCGCGGGCAACGATGCTCCAGTAGCCCAGTCGTACACCGTCGGCACCCCTTTGAACACTCCGGTTAATGTGGTTCTGCGCGCGACGGATCCGGAAAGCGACCCCCTTACTTTCACGATCGTCACCGCCCCGCTCCACGGAACA
>JBILPN010000662.1:0-2516 GCA_044373865.1 Luteolibacter sp.
TTGTAGATTTAGGATGAGGACGGGAACTTTGGCTTTCTGCACCACCGGCAGGACCGTCGAGGAAAGTGCGTAGGTGGAAAGGAAGAGCACGATCAAATCGACTTCGCCCCGGTGGAAAGCCGAGGCTGCGGCGCGGGCCTTGGGCACGTTGTCCACCATGCCGACGTCCGTAATGTTAGCACCCATGGCGACGAGCTTGCCGTGGATTTCGGAGTGGTGTGCATTAAGCCGGTCGAGGAGGCCTGTGAATTGAGGCCAATAGGTGTCGAGTCCAACAGAAAAGAGTCCGATATTCATGATGATTTGAAATTTCAATGGGCTGCGAGCGTTCCACCGATGCCGATGACCACGGTGGCAAGAACAAGGATGGCGGTGCCTCCGTAGAGCCAGGCAAGAGCCTTGCGGCCGCAGTGCCGCCACTCGCCCATCGCCAGGCCAAGGAGATTGCTGGTGGCGATGATGAACGCCATGTGGAGTGACCAACTGGTAAATTTGTATTCGCCCATCTGGGTTTCGCCCATGCCGTAGAAGAAGAATTGGAAATACCAAAGTGTGCCAGCGACGGCGCAGAGCAGCCAGTTGCGGAGGCGGGGTTTCGATCGGTTCGTAAAATCGGAAAAGCTATGCTTTCGTTTGGCGAGCACCGCGCACCAAATCGCGTTCGTCACGAAGCCACCCCAGAGGATCACAACCAGCAGCGGCACATTCGAGCGCACGGCGGGAACGCCCATTTCTACGGCGAGTTCCTGCACCGGCGCGCCAGCCTTGAATGCAAATGCCATGCACGCGCTCATCGCCCCGGCAAAGACCGCCACGATCACCCCGCGGACGAAGCGGAATTCCTCTCTCGCATCATCGCCCGCGCTGGGGTGGCCGATTTGAGATTCCTTCTGCAACAGATAGGCCTCCTTAATCACTCCCGCGCGTCCGCAGACGGAAATGCCAACGAGGCAGAGAGCGATGCCGCCCAAGGTAAGCCAACCCGCTGTGGTGCGCAGGATTTCCCAAATTGAGCCATCGAACAAGGGTGGGATCAGCGTGCCAAAGGCCGCGCAAAACCCGAGCGAGATCGCAAAACCCAGTGACATGCCGAGATAGCGCACGCTGAGGCCAAAGGTGACCGAGCCGATCCCCCACAGAATGCCGAACATGAATGAAAGGGCGAGCGGACGCAGCGGAGCCGCCAAAAGCACGGTCGCGAAACTTGGCACTGTGAGCGAGGCGACGATGAGTGGCACCACAATCCACGCAAAAATCCCGAGGGCCAGCCAATAGCTCTCCCAAGCCCAGCGCTGAACTTTCTTGGTTGGTGCATAAAAAGCACCCGCGGCAAAACCGCCGAGTGCGTGAAATAAAAGTCCGAGTGTAACCATGTGATAGCTCCGTTGTTGCCCAAGAGTAAATCATCGATGCGGCTTTGTTTGAATAGACAGGGTGCTTTATCTTTTGCACAATTTGACCCATGGAAAATGTGCCGATGACCACCTGGTTTCGTTATCTACCGGTGACGATGAAGGAACGGAATTGGGGTTTTTACGTCATCGATGCAGGTTTTACATTGATTCCTCCCGACACGATCTATCCTCCGTTCAAGCATCCTGATGACCACGCATTCACTTGGGAAAAGGGGCGCACGTTGCCGTCCTACACACTGGTTTATATCACCCGCGGGGCTGGCTGCTTCGAGAGTGCGACGGCAGGGCCACGGCGGATTAAGGCTGGCGATGCCTTCGTGGCTTACCCCGGAGAGTGGCACCGATATCGGCCGGATCTAGGCACCGGTTGGGACGAGTATTGGGTCGAGTTCGACGGCGACTACGCGCGACAGATCATGGAACAGCAGGATCTATCGAAAAGCGAGCCGATACTCGCAGTGCGTCACCAAGAGGCAATCGTAGGCTTGTTCCTGGATATTACGGAGTTGATCCGCCAAGCTCAGTCGGGTTTTGAACATATTATCGCGATGCAGACCGGGCAGATTGTGGCAAGGATGTTGGCGGCACACCGTCATCGTCAGGGGGATAGCGATGAGGCGGCGCTTGTCCGTCGTGCGTGCGTGCACATCCTTGAGCGACAAGATCGCCAAATTGATTTCGAGGCACTGGCTCTCGAACTGGGACTGAGCGAATCGGGTTTCCGCAAAAAATTTCGACGCATCACGGGAATGCCGCCCGGGCAATACTTGCAGCAACTCCGCTTGAACCGCGCCTGCGAGTGGCTTCAGCAGGATCGCCTCACGATCACGGAAATCGCAGAACAACTCGGCTACGAAAGTGTTTTTTACTTTTCCCGGCTTTTTAAACGCAAATTTCAAATGTCGCCGAGTGAATATCGCTGTGAAATACGCGAGGCAAAAACTCAGTAAGGCAAAAACTCAGTAATCCCATGTTGCCCGGACGACAAGTCCGGCTTCTCTTCAACGGTGTCCAACTTTGAACCAAAAACGTGCTCCTTGAGTGGCCTCCATGCGCACCAGGGTGCCGCTGGTGGGGTTTGGATTGGCGGATCGAAATCGA
>JBILPN010000663.1:0-2509 GCA_044373865.1 Luteolibacter sp.
GAGCCGCTTCAGCACGGCGGCGAGCCAAGCCTACAACATCGATACGAATGCCCTAAACATTTCTTGGGCCACAGCGATGACGAGTTCCGGCGGAACCCTGACGAAATCCGGAACCGGCACGCTGACTCTAACTAGTGGCCTTGATAACACCCTTAACGGAGCGATTGCCGTGAATGGAGGGCGCCTCTCGGTCACAAACGGGACCGCCCTGAAAAATGCCACAGGTCCCATCACCGTGGCATCCGGCGCTTCCTTTCGTTTCTCCCAGAATTTTGGAGCTAACAATCTGACCAACGCGCTTACCCTGAGCGGCACGGGCGACGGCATTTACGGGGCGCTCCACTTGGAAGGGAATGCGGTCGCGACCGGCGGCATTACCTTGAATGCAGACACGACGATCAGCCACGACTGGAACAATGCGACCATCCAGACCGGAGCCATCACTGGTTCAGGCCGGAATTTGCAGCTCACGACTACCCAAGCAGGCCAAAACGGTATAATTATCAGCTCCGCAATCCAGACGGGGGCGGGCCGAATCTCCGTAACGGGTGCCGCCAACTCGGGAGCCTACAGCGTTCAGCTCGGTGGCAACAACACCTTCACGGGTGGCCTTGTGATCAACAACGGCGTCGTCCAGCTCAACAGCACCGGCGCGCTCAACAGCACGGCGGGATCGGAAAACGCCGTCAGCTTTGGCGCATCCACCACCACTGGAAAGCTGGCCCTCAACGGTCGATCTTATGTCATCAGCAACCTGATCAGCAATGCTGCTCCCGGAAGTCCTGTCGTGGAAAATGGCAATGCAGCGGCAGTGACACTCACCGTAGGCAACTCGCAAAATCTCAGCGGAATTTATGCCGGGGTCATTCAAAACGGCACTGGTGGCGGAGCTCTTTCCCTCACCAAGTCGGGCAGCGGCACGCTGACACTGTCTGGCACGAACACCTACGCCGGCACAACGCTCATCAGCGGCGGCACTCTGACACTCGACGCCACCGGCACCATCAACAACACCAGCGAAGTGTCGCTCGGCACCGTCGGAACCTTCGATGTCACTGCCAAGGGTCTGAGCGGCTACACGGTCGGAACCCTCAAAGGATCCGGCAACGTCACCGGAGCTCTGACGGTTTCAACCCAACTCGCGATCGGCAACTCCCTAGGCACCAGCAACTTCAGCAGCGACCTCACACTTGGCGGGGGCTCGACCTTTGTCCATGAGCTCACCAGCGGCGCGATTCCCGGCTTGAACTCAGCCGATCTTGGCGACATCGCCGGCGCATTGACCATCACGGCAGGCTCGATTCTGGATCTCGTTCAGCTAGGAAGCTACACGGCGGGTAACAAATTCACTTTGTTCGCCTACGACGGCCTGCTCACCGGCACCTTCAAGGATACCTCCTCGAATGTGCTTTCCGATGGTGCAACCTTCACGGATGCCGGAGGAATTTGGACGATCGATTACAATGATACCACTCCCGGGGCAAATGGAGGCGCGAGTGCAAGCAATACCTTCGTCACCATCACCGCCGTCCCTGAGCCCAACGTCGCGGCGCTGCTCGGTGGACTTGGAGTGTTCGCTCTGTTGCGTCGCAGACGGTGAGAAGATAAATGTTTAATTTCGAATTTTGAATGCTGAATGAAGAGAAGAAAGCCAAGGTTTCACCTGCAGTTCCTCCTCTGACCTCTGACCTCTTCATTCACCTTTCACCCCGTTGGGGACAAGTGGGCGCGCCCGGCCGGGCTTCGTAAGACTAGGCCGGGCAAGCTCCTCACGCCCTACCGGTTTTCCATTTTGCCTCTGTAAGGAGGCAATCCAGGGCGGGCTCCGGTTTATTGGGTTTTTCCGGGGCTCGCCCAACTCTTCAGTGCTTTAACCGCACCCCGTTCCATCCAAGACATCCGAAGTTAGAAGCAATCGACACACACTCATCCAATGAAAACATCCACACGCACCCGCTCGTCGGGCTTCTCCCTGACCGAGATATTGGTCGTAATCGTCATCATCATCGTCCTTGCTGCGATTTCCATGGTCGCCACCAAAGCTTTTCGCGAAAAAGCGGGAGCCGCCGTCTGTGTTCAGAACCTCAGGCAAATCGGCGTGGGATTGCACGCCTATATCGCTGAGAACAGCGGGCGCTTCCCGGATGGAAGAGGCGATGTTTCATGGCAAGGTTACGGAATGTGCTGGTATGACGCCGCCGCGCAGAACATGGGGCGGGAGTACGAGATCTACCACCAGGGCGAGCCCTTGCCCAAGGTATTTGGCTGCCCCTCCGGCCATGGCAAAGCCTACGAACCCGCATGGCCTTACACCGGCGATTACGCGGCGAACGCGCATCTCGGCTCGGACGTTCCGACGCTCTCTGCGGTGAAAAACCCTGGCGCGACTCCCTACGTCCAGGACACGGTGATGCAAAACCAATTTGCTTATTGGATATTCGGCGAAGGCAGGTCATACGCGTCTTTTGCCGACCGTCATGGCGGCCGCGGTAATATCCTATGGGTGGAT
>JBILPN010000002.1:0-28104 GCA_044373865.1 Luteolibacter sp.
CCAGTGGCATCATCTCGATGGAATTCGGCCTGCTCGGGCCGAACATGGTCATCGTCACCGCCTGCGCCACCTCCAATCACAACATTGGCGAAGCCTGGCGGATTATCAAATTCGGCGATGCAGACGCATTTGTCTGCGGCGGCGCGGAAGCTGCGATTTTGCCCATGGGGCTCTCCGGCTTTGCCAATATGAAGGCACTTAGCCTGCGCAATGACGAACCGGAACGGGCGTCCCGCCCCTTCGACGTGAACCGCGACGGCTTCGTGATGGGGGAAGGTGCCGGCGTCGTCGTCATCGAGGAACTGGAACACGCACGCAAGCGCGGCGCAAAAATTTACGCGGAGCTCATCGGCTACGGCGTCAGTGCCGACGCCTACCACCTCAGCGCCCCCTCGCCAGACGGCAGCGGGCCGGCCTATGCGATCGGAATGGCACTCCGCCACGGCCGGAAAAACCCGACGGACGTCCAATATCTCAACGCACACGCCACCTCGACCGGATTGGGCGACGTCGCAGAAACCAAGGCCATCAAATTGGCCTTCGGCGATTATGCGACGCATGGGCTGCTCGTCAGCTCGACCAAGTCCATGACCGGCCACATGCTCGGTGCCGCTGGCGGCGTGGAATTGATCGCTTCCATCATGGCCATCCGCGACGGAGTGATTCCTCCAACCATCAATGTTGAGAACCAAGACCCGCTTTGTGACTTGGACGTCGTTCCCAACGTCGCACGCGAGGTGCCTGTCGAGACGGCCCTCAGCAACAGCTTCGGCTTCGGCGGGCACAATGCCTCAGTCCTTGTTTCGCGTTTTGAGTGATCTCGTAACCATGGATCAGCCGCTGCACCGTGAGTTTGTCGAAGTCGCATTCGGCGATACTGACGCCAGTGGCTGGATGCATTTCCCAAACATTTTCCGCTATGTCGAGGCGGCCGAACACGCGTTTTTGCGCTCGCGCAAAGTGCTTGTATTCGATCGCCAGCAAGGCGGCTGGCCCCGCGTGAATGTCTCTTGCGACTTTAAAAAACCCCTGCTCAGTGGCGACCGCATCGAGGTGCAAATCGCGATTTCTCGCCTTGGCACCTCATCCGTGACTTGGCAGTTCGAGGTCCGCAACGCCGCCGGTGAAATCGCCGCTACGGGCAGCATGACCAACGTCCGCGTGGACCACCGGGGACACACTCAGGAAATCAGCCCTACCGAACGCGCCGCACTCACCTAACATGGATCCCCTGCCAGAAACCGCTGGACGCATCATCCTCGTCCCGACGCCCATAGGCAATCTTGCCGACCTCACCCTACGCGGCTTGGAAATCCTCCGCAGTGCCGACCGCATCGCCTGCGAAGACACCCGCCACTCTGGCCAACTTCTTGCCCACCACGGCATTTCCGGCAAACCACTGATTTCTCTGCATGATCACAACGAGGCGCGACGTGCGCCCGAACTCGTGGCCGCCGCCCGCGCCGGAGAAACCATCGCGGTGATCAGCGACGCAGGCATGCCAGGAATTTCTGATCCCGGCTACCGGCTCGTCCAAGCCTGCATCGAGTCCGGCACTCCGTTCGAGGTCTTGCCCGGCCCCTCGGCGGTCATCACCGCCTTGATTGGCTCAGGATTCCCCTGCCACGCCTTCCGCTTCGGCGGATTTCTATCGGTGAAATCTGGCAAGCGCCGCAGCGCGCTCAGTGCCGCACTCGACTCGGGAGAAACTGGAATTTTCTTCGAGTCCCCCCACCGGATCATTTCCACGCTGGAAATCCTAGCAGAAATCAAGCCCCTCGCGCGGACCTGCGTCGCACGGGAATTGACCAAGAAATTCGAGACTTACCACCGCGGCAGCGCGGATGAGGTGCTGGCCCACTTCAAATCCCACCCACCGAAGGGTGAAATCGTGCTTCTCGTCCACGCCGGCGACTGAAAACCACCTGGCGAATTCTTCGTCTCACCCCTCAGGCCAACGTGATCCCGACCGGGCAATGGTCGGAGCCATGGACCTGCGGCAAAATTTCCGCAGCCACCACACGCGGGACCAGCGATGGGGAAACTCCGAAGTAATCGATCCTCCATCCCACATTCCGTGGTCGCGCGCCGGCACGGTATGACCACCATGAATAGGCACCCACCAAGTCCGGATGGTGATGCCGGAAGGTGTCAATGAATCCTGCGCCGAGCAGACTGCTGAAACTGGCGCGCTCAGCGTCTGAAAAGCCCGCCGTATTCCGGTTGTCCTTGGGCCGCGCCAGGTCGATTTCTTCGTGCGCAACATTCAGATCTCCGCAGAAAATCACCGGTTTCTGCGTTGCCAGACCGCTCAGGTAAAGCCGGAAAACCTCATCCCAAACCAGCCGATAGTCCAAGCGCCGCAAGCCGTCTTGCGCGTTTGGCGTGTAAACATTCACCAAGAAAAAATCCGGATACTCCAAGGTAAGAACACGCCCCTCCTTGTCATGCTCGTCAATCCCGAAGCCCATCCTGACATTCAGCGGCTTCTCACGCGTGAAAACCGCCACGCCGGAATAGCCCGGTTTCTCGGCAGAATTCCAATACGCATGGTATCCGCCGAGCTCCAAGGGCAACTGCACTTGCTCCGGCCGCGCCTTGGTTTCTTGGAGACACAAAATATCCGGCTGCTCAGTGCTCACAAATTCACCGAAGTTTTTCGCAATCACCGCGCGGATGCCGTTGACGTTCCAAGAAAGTAATTTCATCGGCGCAGACTTTTCACCTCAAACCAACAACATGCAATCGCCATAGCTGAAAAAGCGATAGCGCTGCTCGACCGCTTTCCGATAGGCCTCTAGCACCAAATCTCGCTCGGCAAAGGCGCTGACGAGCATGATCAAGGTGCTTTGTGGCAGGTGAAAATTGGTCAGCAAACCGCCGACCACTTTGAAATCGTATGGCGGATGGATGAAAATGTCGGTTTCTCCCGCATGATCCTTGGCTGCAATCCGCAAACTTGGATCGGCACAAGTGGCTCCTAACGATTCCAAGACACGCGTCACCGTCGTGCCGATCGCGATGACACGGCCCGCCGCATTGACCTTTTGTGCAGTGCGCTCCGCCACTCGGTAGCGCTCGGAATGCATCACATGATCGCTGATCCGCTCGGCACTCACCGGGCGAAAAGTTCCCACACCCACATGCAAGGTCAGGAAATCATGAGGAATTTCTCCAAGCATTTCCGGGGTGAAGTGCAGCCCGGCCGTCGGCGCTGCGATGGCGCCTTCCTCGCGAGCAAAGACAGTTTGATAACGCTCGCGGTCCGAAATTTCATCCTCGCGGCCCATGTAATGGGGCAAAGCAAGATGCCCGTGCGCATCCAGATCCAAGTAGGAATCCCACTGCACACGCCGGTCTCCATTCTCATAAATCTCCATGACCGTGCCGGTGATCCCGGCGACGGTGAAGGTTCGGCCAGGCTTCATGAACTTTCCCGGGCGCACAAGGCAGCGCCACTCCAGCGCGGAAAGCCGGTCGAGGCAGAGCAGTTCCTTTTTGCCATCATCCGAGAAAACTCGCGCCGGAATGACCTTGGTGTCGTTGAGGACCACCAAGTCATCCCGCCTTAAAAATTCTGAGAACTCGCAAAACATCCGGTGCTCGATTCGCCCGCTGTCCCGGTGGACAACAAGCATGCGCGAACCTGTGCGCTCGGCGAGTGGCCGTGCGGCGATGAGTTCCTCAGGTAGATGATAGTCAAAATCTTTCGTCAACAGCGACATCGGGGGGAATCCGTATCTGGTCGCCTAGCTGACCGCAACTTTGGACTTTCTAAATCATGAACCACCGAGGGGGTGTGGTTCCGGCGCTTAGGCCTTGGAGCGTGCCTTGGAGACCGCTTTCTTCGCCGTTTTCTTCACGGCTTTCTGAATCACAGCAACTGGTGCTTGGCGGACAATCTTTGCCTTCGGCTTGGCAGGCATTCCACGCAGCATGGGATTCAAACCATGCATGTCAGACGCATCCAGCCACTGTTGGATGGCCAAACGCAGCACTGCGGAGCGGGAGATCGAGAGCTCACCAGCGAGTTTATCGACTCTGGTGTGAAGATCGAGCGGAAGTCTTACGGGTATCGGATCCATGTGGGCTAAATATTTCGCAGATTCTGATTGCCCAATCAAGGGAAGTTAGCGTATAGAAAAACTATACGTTATATACCTACCACTCATCATACAATGGACCACTCCCAAAACCCAAGAAGCAATCCACCATCCGCCGTCCAATTTTGCAACGAATGGGAGGAAACGCCGGAATCAGATCCATTCATTCAGGCAATTTCAGAAGGCTTGGGCAAGCTCGAGAAAATCGTCGCGAGAGGTGACCCGCGGGAACTCGACTCCTTGCTAGACCGAGAATCCTTCAAGAATGAGCACAACTAGGGGGCGGCTCCAGCATCCACGCGGAGAAAGCCTTCGGCATCCAGAACCCAAGCGCTAGGCAGCAAAAAGCCGGCAAGTGGCGCGGCCGGACCATGAAGTCGGGCGAAAGCGCCGCTCGCTTCCGGCAGCAAATACCAACCCGGCAAGAGCTTGCCCACCGCACCCGAGCGGTTCCCGCGCTGCAAGTCCAAGCCCTGTCGCAGCAGCGGCGGGTCGGGCATGGACATCGACACAAGCACCCCACCCACCGCCAAGCACGGCAGATGTCGCACACCCGTAAGGCACAGCGGCTCAAAAACTTCTAGATTGCCGATCTGATAAAAGGTGATTTCCGCGCCACGGCTCATCTCCTGGATGCGCTGGCGCAACACGTCACCGCCAACCCAAATCCGGCCGGAATCCTCGCAAAAGTCCTCAAACACCTGCAATTTCGCACGGAACAAGGTGGGAAACGTCAAACTCAGCGCCAAAAATTCATCGCGCGCCACATCCGCTGCCAACATGCAAAACTCACCGCCCGGACGCAGCGCATTGACTTGCCCAATTTGATAAGCATTCACCCAAATCCGCCGCCGATCCGCCGCCGCCAACTCCCGAAAGCGCGCCGCCGCCGGGGATGGCCCGCGAGGCATGCGATTTCCCCAAATTGTGGCGGAAAATCGTCGGCCGATTGCTTCGGCCGCCGCTTCCATCAGACCTTGGCGCACCGCTTGAGGCGCTGCATCATACGGCGGAATCGGCTCGCCGTAGGCTAGAACCAATCCACCAGGCCGCTGCGCAGCGATTTCTCGCAAGCGTCTCCCACGCGGAAAAGCGAAAACCGAGGCCCATGCGCCATCACACCACAGCGGAAGCAAGGGATGTCCCGCTTTTTTGGCAATCAGCTCAAAACCGCGCCGCAACTCACACAAGGTCCCCGTGCGCGTCAACTGACCTTCCGGAAACAAGCAAACGACATCGCCCTGCTGCAACGCATCAATGATGATGCGAATGGCCTCCCGCGCCTGTTCGCGACGGATCGTGACCGTCTCGAAAATCCCAACAAAATGCCGGATCGCCCCGTGCGCCATGAACGCCTCATCCATCACAAAGCGCACGCGGCGTGGACATGCCGCCGCGATGAAAAAGGCGTCGGCGTAGGTCACATGATTCGGCAAAAGCAGCACGCCACCCTGCGCCGGAAGACGCTCCATGCCAGTCACTTGGATCCGGAAGCCCCAGCGAATGAGCGCGCCCCCGACAAGCCGGATCCAATCGCCCAAAAGCCGTCGCACTCTACTCAAAATCATGGCCGCACAGCTTATGTGCGGGTTGAGCTGCATTCAAAGACGAATCCTCACAGTGGATTCAGAACCAAATCTAAGACAAAAAATAAGCGCCGCCTTCCCCCCCGGAAAGACGACGCTATTTTCCAACTTACCACAACCCCCACTTGTGGAACTCAGCTGAAGAGTCTCATCAGCACCGCTGACAACAGAAGAATGCCTGAATTTTCAGAAATTCATAGGGGATTTCTCCTCATTCTCTTGTAGGAAATTGGCGATTTTCATGTAGGAACATATACCTACATCAAAATTTCAAACCCTTGATAATTAGACCACAAGGCCATGCTGCATCGCATAACGAGTGAGTTCGACATTGGTCGATAAGCCCATCTTTTCTGCGATGCGGCTGCGGTAGGTGGCCACCGTTTTCTCGCTGAGCGCCAATTCGCCGCTGATTTCCTTGATCGTCTTGCCGATGGCGATGAGTTGGAGCACCTGAAGCTCGCGGTTTGAGAGAGTTTCGTGAGAAGTTCCCGGCGCATCCCCACTTAGAGCGCCCGCGAGCTGCTCCGCCACGCCCGGACTGATGTAACGCCGCCCGGAAAGCACGCGCGTGACTGCGGCGACGAGGGTATCCGCCGCGCTCTGCTTTGAAACGTATCCTGCCGCCCCAGATTTCAGCGCACGCAGCGCGTAATCCCTCTCCGAATGACTGCTCATCACCAGAACTGGCAAGTTCGGCACGACCGCTTTCAACTCCTCAATCATCTCCAAACCACTCCTGCCAGGCATGCTGATGTCCACGATGAGCAAATCCCAAGGGCCAGCACTGGCAGCCGTGATGCCATCTCGCGCATTTTCAGCCTCGCCAATGGCGACTCCCTTGAACGATTCTTGCAGCAGCGCAACCATGCCGCGCCGCACAATCGCGTGATCATCAACGACTAAAATTCTCATTTGGTGGACGCAGGTTTAGCGAAATTCATGACGAGTGCAATGCTTTGCCTAGGCGAAGTGGAGCCCTAAAAACAACCTCCGTCCCCTTGTCCGGGTGGCGCAGCAGCTCGACAGAACCCCCAACATTTCTCGCCCGTTCCTGCATGCCCATGACTCCCAATGACTTCGACGCCTCCACCTGTGCCGGGTCGATCCCCCTCCCGTCGTCTCGCACCCTGAGGCAGATCTGGCCGTGATCCGCCGTGCAGCTCACTTGAATTTCCTTGGCTTCCGCATGACGGGCGGCGTTGGTGAGCGCCTCTTGAAAAATCCGGAAGGTGGTCATGCTGATTTCCGGCGCAAGATCCTTGCTTAAATTCTGGAAAAATAGGGAACAAGGAATGCCAGTCCGCTTGGAAAACGTGCGAGCCTCCGCCTCAAGCGCCGTCTCAAGTCCCAGACTATCAAGGGTAACTGGCCGCAATCCCGAAGCAATCTGCTGCACGGAGACGATGGTGCTGTCCACCATCGAGGTGATTTCCACAATTTTATCGATCACGGGATTCACCGCGCGATCCTCGAACTTCAGCAAGCGATTCTCGACCATCCGCAATTCGAGTTTGATCCCGGTGAGGAGCTGGCCGAGTTCATCGTGAATCTCCCGGGAAATGCGGGTGCGCTCCTCTTCGCGCAAGGTTTGGACATGCGTGTAAAGTTCGCGAATGCGTTCCTGTGCCTCAGTGGTGACCTCCGCGCGTCGCTCTTCCGCACGCCGCCACCCACTGAAGGCGCGCCTCAACGCGAAAAACAATAAAACCGCGGTGACGACGACGAAATTCAGCCCCTTCAGCGACTGCAGCATCCCCATTTTCTCCGTGGTGATCTCTGAGTGATCGAGGAAATAGTCCGATGCGATGATCCAAACACTGGCAAAAACCAAGTAAGTTAGGGCGATTTTCACCTCAGGAAGGAATCGCTCACGCGGCCGCAAGGCACTAAGCTCAGGCACTTCGGCGAGTTTGGGTGCGTTCGACGTGGGCATGCTCATCACCGCATTGTAGGTATTTTTTACCACAAGGCGAGTCAAGAATTTGCCATTGCCAATCTATTCTCAAACCCGAAGGACAGCCAGCAAGCCAATCCCAGCAAGCCAATCCCAGCAAGCCAATCCCAGCAAGCCAATCCCAGCAAGCCAATCCCAGCAAGCCAATCCCAGCATGACCCCACGCCCTCACCCCTCTGATTCTTTTGCGCCATTGCAGCGTTTGATGCTCAATGACTCTTGGGCTTCGAGCCGATCTGATGGGGTTCATCTTGCCCAAGTGGAAATTCAGTTCGTATCAAGCATCTCCCTACAATGCGTCAGTCTTGCGTGGTCAGCCACCGTATCCACGACCGACGCCTTGCGCATGGCATTTTCCGTTGAAAATGGAATTCCAAGAGCCCACCCACTTTCAGCAATCCCAGCCGGGCAGAGCTTAAAAATCGAGCCTGAGCGTCCCGCGTGTTGGGATGCATGGCGGAAATTGGCGCGCCAGCAAATCCGCCTGGGACCCGCGCACGCGCCTTGGACCGCGCACTATTGGCCAGCGCAGCGGCGGCTGATTTGGACCTTTCACCATGCCCTTCTCGACGGGCGCTCGATCGCTCGTGTTCTGGAAAATTTCCTCCACCACCTCGCCGACCGCGCAAGCAGCCCGCTGCCCCTCGCCACTTGGCGCAGGCCAGGCCCCGAAGAAGTCGATGCTGCTAAAACTTATTTTCAAACCTTGCGCCCTCACCTCACGCGTCCCTCATTTCCCGATTCCATGCTGGATTTGCAAGAACAGGGAGCCAGCTCAGAACCCCGGCCAGCCATCCGCCACCTTGGAAGAGATTTTGCAGAAACCCTTAATAATCAAATAGCCAGCCACCCCACCCTATCGGTCCCAAGCCTCCTGATCTGGACTTGGGGACAGTCCCTTTGCGAACTTGCAAAAGTGGACAGCGTGGTCGTGGAACAGGTGCGCTGTGGCCCGCGAGTCACCAAGAATGATGTGGCCTGCGCCGGCTTCACCATGACGACATTTCCAATCCTGATCCACCGCGCAGAGAAGGAAAACTGGCTTGTTGGCTTGGATGAGTTCCGCCGCGCGCTGACCGATTTGCGTGACATCGAGGCAGTGTCTGACTTGGATTTTCCACCCGGGGAGTTCCCGGATTTGAGCGCCGCGGCGGCCAGCGTCATCATGGTGGAGCGCGGCACGCTCCGTCACATGGTCGGGGAAGTGGCATGCGCCGGTTTGCTGGAGTCGCTTGAGCTTCACGAACCCACCAGCGAGTGGCCGACCGCAAGCGCCTACCTGTTGCCCACGATGCAGTTGCAGGTGGAGGGCCCGGGACGCCACTTGCTCTTGGAAGCTTGGATCCGCCACTTGCAGGCGGCACTCCCGTTAATACGGGATGCAGGAGCTTGAAACGTCCGCAGCCGAATGCCCGTTCTCTTTTCATGAGATTTTTCCTGATCTGGCTTTTCCCATGCCTCTTGTTTGCAAACCCCGCGCCAAGCCCAGTCGCGAACGAGAAATTCCTGAGCAACGGGAAAATCAAAATCGGCCTGGACCTGAGCTCGGGCGGTTCGATTTTTTGGTTTTCCGAACTGCCGGAAGATCGAAATTTGCTCAATCATCACGACCGTGGCCGCTTCATCCAGCAGTCCTATTACGGCAAGAAAGATGGCTCAAAATGGGTGGAAAAACCTTGGTGCTGGAACCCAGTCCAAGGCGGAGACTATCGCGGGAAACCTGCCCGCCTCCTCGAAACGCGGGAATCCAAAGCGGAAATCTACGTGCGAAGCATCCCGATCAACTGGGCGGGCGGCGAGGAACTCGACGAGTGCCGGATGGAAGAATGGATCACTCTCAAGGGCAAGGTCGCCTGCCTTCGCTTCCGCTTCTCCTACAAAGGCGACACCTCACATCCAGCGCGCCACCAAGAACTTCCCGCCGTTTTCGTGGATCACACGCTCTCGGAACTCGTTTATTATCAAGGGAAAAAACCATGGACAGCCGAAGCACTCCGCAAGGAAACGCCCGGCTGGCCCAATGAATATCGAGACATCGACGAGGAATGGGCGGCCTTCACAGGCCCAGATGGGCGCGGGCTTGCTGTCTATTTCCCGGGCACACGGCAGATCACCTGCTACCGCCACCCGGGGGAAGCCGGGCCCAAAGGCGGTGGCTGCTCGTATTTTGCGCCGATCCAAACGCTCGCGATCACACCGGGCTTCGTGCACGATTACCAAGTTTACCTCACCATCGGAACTGCGGAGGAGATGCGTGCACGCTTCGACGCGATTCGAAAATCCAAGCCCTAGCCGTGTTTTCAGCGCTCGAGAATCTCGACTTCGTAGCCGTCTGGATCCGTCACAAACGCCATCTTGCGACCGCCCGAACTGAATTTTTCACGCCAGCCAGAAGGCCAAATTTCGATGCCTGCCTTCTCGACAGCGTCACAATAGGCGAGGATGTCAGGCACGCCGAGAGCGGTGTGCATGAGATCCTCCGGGCAGCTCGCCGTGTAGTCCGGCGAGTGGCAAAGTTCCAGAAACACCTCATTTCCAGGGAGTTCTAAAAACGCGAGGCTGTTGCCCTCAGGTGAAATTTTGAGCTCGCCCTGCTGGTAGCCAAGAGCGGTGTAGAATTCAATCGACCGTGTGAGGTCGCGGACGCGGATGCGGGTGTGGAGGAAGCGAATCATGGCGGACTGATTGTGGCTCAAATGGATGCAATTGCCAAACTGGATTCCGCAGTGGCTCGCATTTTCAAGGCTTGGATTGATGAGTCTTTGCAATGGAAGCCATCCAGTGGTATCTAGGCCACACCTATGAAAACCATTGTTGTTGCAGTCGATTTCTCGAACGCCACGCCCGGAGTCGTGGACATGGCCAAGAAAATGGCTCTCGCGTTCGGTGCAAAATTAGAGCTATTTCACGTGATCGAGCCGGAGCCAAGCTACACGGCGTATGGCTTCACACCCGACGAGTATCCCGCGATGAATGTGTTCCAAGAGGAGGCCAAGCGGCGCGCAACGCACAAGTTGGAGGACTTGCTGAAGGCGGTGCAGTTGGAGGTGCCGGGAGCCGTTTCCATCTTGAAAGAAGGCAGCCCGCTGCACTCACTGTTGGAGCATGTGAAAACCGGCGGCGTGGATTTGGTGGTGCTCGGCTCTCACGGTCACGGCGCGCTCGCTGCACTTCTGCTGGGCAGCGTCGCGGAAGGAATGGTCCGCAAGGCCAGCGTGCCGACGCTCATTGTGCCTGCGGCGCAAGAGTGACCGACTTTCCAAGCGCACCTTGAGTCACCGCAATTTTGCGCGGCTCTGGCTTTTCCATGCCATCCCCAAGGAAGAAACTCGGGTGTGGCGGCTTGTTGTAAGCGACATTTTGCCACGCCACGGAGAGCCGATACTGCGGGTCATGCATCAGGGTGACAAAGCGGTGGGACGTCGGGTGCGTGGTGGTGTAAAGGCGCAGCGAATTTTCTCCCGGACCCGGCAAAATGAGCTCCTCACGCCAATCCCCCAGCAAGTCAGCCGCCAAAATCGGCTTCCGCCCCAGAAAACGGTTTCTCCCCGAGCCCGTATAAGGCGGATCCGCAGCGAAAATCCGCTTCTCCCGCCCGGCCTCTCCATCCCATTTGAAAATCATCAATCCGCCGTAAATCTCACGCAGCAAGTCGCCGTCCCACCAAATCACCCAATCTCCAGCGCGCGGAGATTGCCCGATTTCCTGACCTCGGATCGTCCGCAACTGGCTGCGGTGCCCCCAAACCTCAGCTCCCGGGTGCCGGGCATCAATGTCTGCGACGATGCCACTGCCAATATCCACTCCCGGACTGTGCGACCAGAGCAGCTTGCCTGTTTTCGCATCATGCAAGCCAGCTCCCGGAGTTTGGAGCTTGGCCGTTTCCTCCTCGTTTTCCGTGATGAGATAGAGCTCCATGCCCGGCCGCTGCGGGTCAAAATCTCCTACATGCATCGAGTCTCCATGCCGACGTCCTGTGGTGAAAAGCCCCTTGCCATCGTCATCGATGGTCATTCCCTGATAGACAATTTCATCTTTTCCGTCGCCATCGACATCTGCCACGGAGATCGAGTGCCCACCCATTCCGGAATAGGGTGAGGCATCGGAATACGGCGGATAGCTGATGCCAGAATCAAATACCCAGCGGGAGCTCAATTCCCCCTCGCGCCAATCCCACGCAGCCGCCACGGTGCGCCCGTAAACTCCACGGCACATGACGACGCTGGGGCGCTTGCCATCCAAGTAGGCGATGCACGCCAAAAAGCGATCGCAGCGGTTCCCATAGTTGTCATTGCCACCATTGCCGCCGATCCCACCCCAGCCGTTGATCGGGTCGCGCCCGGGAATGTAATCGACAGTCTTGAGCGCCGCGCCAGTTTGCCCGTCGAAAATGGTGAAAAACTCCGGCCCAGCCAAGATCCGCCCATACCTGCGAGAATCCTCCTCTTTGTTCCGCCAGTCCTTGCCGGCCTCGCCGATGATCTTGCCAGTCCCATCGATGCTGCCATCCGCCGTCTTGCAGGCCAGCTCGGCACGGCCATCGCCATCCAAGTCATACACCATGAACTGAGTGTAATGCTCGCCCTCACGAATGTTGATCCCAAGATCAATCCGCCAGAGAAATTTGCCATCCATGCGATAGGCCTCAAGCACGGGCGTCCCGGTGATGCCATTGAAGGAATTGTCCCGCCCTTGAGAAACTCGATGCACGACGACTTCGTAGCTGCCATCCCCATCCAAATCTCCGGCCGATGCATCGCCAATGCCATAACCCTTCAACGTCTGCAACGGAATATCGAGATACGGAGCGCGGAGAATGCTGCCATTTTCGCTCGCCTCCAACTCTTTCCCTGCCACCACCGGCCGCACAAAATACGCGCTCGCGCCCTCCGCCTGCACATCGACTTGCTGCGTCACATCGCCGATCGGCTCTTCATTCACTCGCTTGGCAACTCCATCCCGGACGCGGTAGAGATTGAACGCCGTGTCCGGTGCATCGCTCGCAAGAAGCCGCCATGCGACGAAATTCCTGCCTTCCCCCTCCCTCACCGCGACGATCCCACGATCCAGTGCCTCCATCTGCCGACCGGCTTGGACGACATGAAATGGAGCGATGGCCGCAAAAGCCATGCTAGCGTGAATCAGGAGCGATCGGAGTGGATGCATAAAACGGACAAAGTGAACAACGAGTAAACGCTGCCCAGCCCGGAATTCTTCATCACCCGTTTGGAGGATAGCCGCACGCCAAACACGTCAGCCAAACGAATACGCAGGAAACGGACTAAACCAGCCCGTCCTTCCGCGCCTGCTTCCAATACGCATACTCCGAGCGATTGAAATCGATGTATTCTGGCGAGAGATCGCTCGAATACATTTCATAGTCCGCGGTGCCTTGGTTCAGATGAATGATAATTTCAAACTCCGGGCCAGCCACGGCATCGCGCAGTTCATCCATCGGCGTATCGGCCTGCAAGCCACCGAGGCAGGCGGCTTTTCCACCGATGTGAATATCCACCAACTCCTCGCGAATGCGCGCCCGCGAGTAGCCCACCGCGTGAATGATCCGCCCCCAGTTCGGGTCGCCGCCATTCCACGAGGATTTGACCAAGGCGGATTTACACACGGCTTCCGCAACTTTTTTCGCATCCAAGTAAGTGCGTGCGCCTTGGACCTTCACGGTGACAAACTTGGTGACTCGCTCACCATCTCGCACAACGGCCTTGGCTAACTCGAGCATCAGCCACCGCAGCGCATTTCGAAACTGCTTGCAGATCAGACTATTCCGACGAATCGCCGGCATCCCGGACGCGCCATTCGCCAAGACCATGACAGTGTCGTTTGTGGACATATCGCCATCGATGGTGATGCGGTTGAAACTATCTTCCACGCATTCCAACACGCTCTTCCGCAAAACGTCACTTGGGATGTTCGCGTCCGTCGTGATGAAGCAAAGCATCGTGGCCATGCTTGGAGAAATCATGCCCGCGCCCTTCACGCATCCCCCAAGTCGCACTCGGTGCTCGCCGAGCTCCAAGGAAATCGCGATTTCCTTGGCATGCGTGTCACTGGTGATGATCGCCGCCGCGACGTCAGAGCCATTCTTCGGCCCCAGCCCCGCCAGTAAATTCTGATAATTTGGCTCAACCCGCATCATTGGCATCGGCAAACCGATCACCCCCGTGGATGCCACTCCCACTTCCCAGCGCTTCAGCCCAAGCGGCTTGGCCACGGCGTCACACATGGCATTGGCATCACGGATGCCTTGCACGCCGGTGCAAGCGTTTGCATTGCCGGAGTTGGCGATGATGGCTCGCAAATCCCCCTTCCGCAAGTGGCTCTGCGAGACGCGGACGGGGGCGGCTTTGACTCGGTTCGTCGTAAATGTGCCTGCAGAACTGCACGGCTTTTCCGAATAGATCAGCGCCAGATCGAGGCGATCACTCGCCGGGTTCTTGATTCCGCAACTGACGGCGCTGGTGAGGAATCCCTCAGGCGCGCCGACACCGCCTTTGATCCGTGTGAATGAAACGTCCATGGAATATCAGGTAAAGAGCGCCGCAGCTTGCTCAGCACTAGAAATTTTGCAACCCATCATTGACCGGGAAACCCAGCGCCAGGTTGAAACACTGCACCGCCTGGCCGCCCGCCCCTTTGCCAAGATTGTCCTCGGCGCTCATCAGGATCACTCGCCCAGTCCTTGGATCATGCTCCCACCCGATGTCGATGAAGTTGGTCCGCGTCACATTCTTGGTGTCAGCACAGCCACCCCGCCCGAGCAAACGCACAAACGCGGCATCGCCATACGCACGCTCCAGCGCCGCTCCCACCGCCTCCGCAGCCACCCCGGCGCGCAGCTTCGCGGTGGTGGTGGTCACAATCCCGGAATTCACCGGAATCAAATGCGGAATAAAGGAAATCACGACTTTTTCCCCGGCCGCCAAACTCAGCTCCTGCTCAATTTCCGAGAGGTGCCGATGCTTCGGAACTCCGTAAGCACGCGCACTTTCATTGCACTCGCAGAACAATAAGCTGAGATCGGCCTTCCGCCCAGCGCCGCTAACCCCACTCATGGAGTTGGCGACGATGCTGCCAGAATCCACAAGATTTTCGCGCAACAAGGGCAGCAAGGGCAGCAAAATACTGGTGGGATAACAGCCCGGCGCGGCGATCAGGCGCGCCGCCTGGATCTCACTCGCCCGCAGCTCGGGCAGGCCATAGACCGCCTCCGCTAGCAAGTCCGGTGCCGGATGCGCGTGTCCGTAAAATTCTTCGTAAACCGCCGCATCACGCAACCGAAAATCCGCGCTCAGGTCGATGACTCGCAATCCGCGCTCCAACAAGGCGCGCGCAATCTCCGCCGCAACGCCATGTGGCAGGGCGAGAAACGCAATTTCCGCCCCAGCCGCCGCAATTGCATCCGGGTCCGGCTCAATGAAAACCAACTCAGCACCCGCCGCCTTACGAAACCGCGGAAACACGGCCCCCACGGATTTCCCCGCCTCCTGCCGTGACGTCGCAGCCACCAACTCAACCCCGGGATGCCCAAGCAACAACCTCAGCAACTCCATGCCGGTGTAGCCACTCGCGCCTACAATCGCCGTCTTGATGCGTTTCATGCACCGGGAAATGTCACGAATCCCCGGATTTGCCAACCGAAAGTCGCGGGCATTTCACGCGCGTGCCGCAAACGCCACCAAGACTTGCCGCCCAAAGTTACAGAACCGTCACAAGCGGAATCTTCAGAACCACCGGCCTGAATCATATCACGGCCTCCCGCCCGCCTTCCACCATGCGGCCAAACACTTCTCTCATGACACTCAGTCAAGCACCGAAATCCTCGAAATTTCCCGCTCCAGGCAAAAAACCTTCTTGGTTTCGCCCAACCGCATTCGTCGCTCTCTTCGGATGCCTTTCCCAAGCATCACCCGCCCAAGCCCCGGCCTCAGAGGAAAGCCCGCCTCCGAGCACCACGCAAATTCCTCAAAACCCGGAATCCTGCACCATCACCGGAGAAGTCTCGGACAGCGTTTCTCTCGACCCGATCCCGGGCGTCATCATCGACATCCCCGGCGTCTCGGAAAGCATCGAAACCGATGCGAATGGCAATTTTTCCATCAAAAACCTCCCCCCCGGAAACTACAATCTGGAAGCCACCAAACTGGGTTACTTCACCGAAATCATCACCCTCGCCGCCATCCCATCCCAAGCCGCCGAAGCTCGCTTCAAACTGCGCGCCAAACCCGATGATGACTCGAGCGAGGAAACCATGCTCGAAGAGGAAACCATCATCGGCGAATACCAAGGCGACTCACAAGGAGACTTCAATCTCAGCCTTAGCGTCGATTCCCCAGTTCTAGCATCTTCCATGGACCGCGAGGAATTCACCAAAACCGGCGTCAGTGACGCCGGCGAGGCGGTCTCAAAAATATCCGGCGCTAACATCGTGGATGGAAAATACGCCGTGGTCCGCGGACTGGCAGACCGGTATGTCACCACCACCTTCAACGGCGCACAAATCGCTTCTGCGGACCCATCACGTAAAGCCGTCCAACTCGACCTATTCCCCACCAGCGCCATCGAGGCACTCAAGGTGGACAAAACCTACAGCCCCCACCTTTCCGGAGACTTCGGCGGCGGTGCCATCGATATCCTAACTCGCATCTTTCCTGAAGAACGCATCCTTTCCGCATCCTCTAAAATCACCTACAATGACTCGCTGGCGGATACCATCCGCACTCACCCTAACCGCTCACTCGGCACGTTTGGCGACATCGGACAAGCCATGCCGGATGTTCTCGAAGGAAAAAACAGCGACGGTTCCATCAACTTTCTCGACAGTGGAAACACCTCTCAGGAAGAACTCAAACGCCACTGGACCGAACTCCACGACTCACAAGACCTCAAGCCAAAGGAAGACGAATCAAATTTCGGGCAATCGCAATCCCTCACCTACGGCGAGACCTTCACCTTGCCCAATGAAATGCGGCTCGGACTGCTCAGCGCATTCAGCCGCTCCTCCGGAGACACATCTAACACTGACTATGTCACCAACCAAACGCGCGAATACCAGCGCGCGGAATTCAGCCGTGGTGCCGAGTGGGCGGCCTATCTCGCCGCTGGACTGGAGTTCAACGAAAACCACCGCCTTCTCACCACCTACTTTAACAAGCACATCGCCCAAGATGATATCAGCAATACGAGCTATATCATTGATGACGAAGAAAATTTGAACTACGGCAACCATCTTCAAAACTCCGCCGTCGATCCTCTCAATTTCTACGGACCGGATGCCATTTACTACGGTGCCGCCTGGGACGTCACCCCCCTTGAGCGGGATCTCGAAATCCTGCAATTCTCCGGCAAACATCAACTCCACGACCGCGGACTGAAAATCGACTGGACGGTCACCAATAGCGCCGCAACTGAACAACGCCCGCACAGCACTCACTTCGAATACGGAATCTTGGATTTCTCATCCAAGGCTCTCGCAAACGAGATGCAGCGCGTCCGCCAAGAACTCGATCTCCAAGCCATCGAATACGCCAAACTCCTCCGCCTGCCAGAACCGGAATCCTACAACTGGTCCTCCATCAAGGACATCATGTATTCCAGACCGAACACGCAACGGATTTACGACAGCTACGAAGCCGCACGCACGATCAAGCCAGACGATAACCGCGCCCCAGTCGAAACCTCCGCTCACGGCTCAAACAGCGGATCGGTCCCGGGGAAACAAAAAATCACACGCCGCACGGAAAAAAACACCGAGGACGCTCTCCACAAGCAAATTGAAACCACACTCCCCTATTACTTCTCGGAGGACTCGGAGGACAACCGAGTTGAATTCAGCTTCGGCCTCTCCTCACTCTGGAAAAAACGTGTCACCAGCGCCCGCCAATACGATCTTGTCCTAAACCTGAACTCACCCACCAGCCCTGGCTTCCCAGCCGGATCACTCGATGGCGATGGCGGCCTGGGCGAACTCATCGCAAATGACCCATCCATCATTTCCGAACACTTTGACGGCACCGTCAACCAAGGCCCATACTACACCAACTCTCTCACCCAAAACGGTCTCGAAAACATCGAAACCGAACTCGACCAGTTTTCTCACTACTACAACAGCACCGCCTACTTCGGAAAAAGCTTCCTGAATGCCGGCGTGCGATTCGAAAAGGAATCCTATAAAATCGATATCCAAGGCGCACCTCTAGCCGCATTCACCGACGAACAAATCGCCGGCAATGAATGGGAAAAACGCGACCCACAAGAAGCCATTCTCCCTGCATTCGGCGCTGGCACCTCCATCTTCGACGAACAAGTCGGCTTCCAAGTCGCATGGTCCAAGACCGTCGCACGGCCAACTTTCTGGGAATTCATTCCCTCACAAAGTCTCGATCAAGCCTCCGGTCTCGGACGACGCGGCAACAACGAACTTGGCCAAACTGACATCACCAACATGGACCTGGCTGTCACTTGGCAAGCCGCCCCTAACACCACACTTCGAACCAGCTTTTTCCACAAGGACCTGATTCGACCGCTGGTCTCATTCTACGAAAACGGAGTGCTCATCTACGACGATTCATTCCTCGATCCCACCACCTCCACTCAAAACGACTTCACGGGAACCATCAGCGGCATCGAAGTGGAAGCGGAGCTCTCAAACATCGGCCCCTTCTCGCTCCGCGGAAACTTCACCTACATCGACGCGAACCTCGACTACTTTTATGTTCAAAACGGCCAAGTCACCGCGGTCTCCAGCCAACTCCCCTTCCAACCAACTCAACTCGCCAACCTCAATCTTGGCTACACCTACGAACCATGGCTGATCAATGCCAACCTGGTTTACAACTACAACGGCGACTACCCAACGATTCTCAAACTCACTCCGGAGGACTCGGAAGTCTCACGAAACTCAATCGAAACTCTCGATCTGATTTTCTCCAAAGGATTTGAAACCGACCATGCGAATTACCTTATCAAAACCGGCATGAAGAACCTCTTGAATGCCACTGACACCTTCATGTATAACGGGAAACCCTATAATACGGAGTCTCTCGGAAGAAGCTACTGGATGGAATTCCAAATCTCGTTCTGAGCAAACGAATCGTGACAAGAAAGTCACACCCAAACAGGCGACATTCTTCGCCGAATCCAGAAGATCGCCTGCGTTCAGGTTGAACCCAACGCGTCAACCCACCAGCTAACAACTCGAAGACCATCCCATGAAACAAAAACGTAACTTACTCACCAGTCTGCTCATCGTTGCATGCACTCCTCTCGTCGCACACGCGGCGAACATTGACGTCATCGGCAACAACACCTACAGCACCAATAGCTTCGCCTCCGCGAACAATGGCGTTGATGGCGGACTCGGCACCAACATCCGCGTGATCAATGGCACCAACGTCACATGGACCAAGAACAACACTTATTTCGTGACCGACAAGCTCTTCATCCCTAAAGGCGCAACGCTCACGATCGAACCCGGCACGAAGGTTTATTTCTCCTCCAACACCAACGGAACCGATATCAAAACGGACGATGCCGTAGGTTCCATCACCGCATGCCGCGGTGGTAAACTCATTGCTGACGGCACCGCTGCCGAGCCAATCGTTTTAACCAGCGTCCGCGAATGGGAAGCCCTCAACAACGTGGACTCGCCTTTCGATGCAGATACGGTCATCGGGCCTGCACCAACTGCCGCAGACGCCGGCCAATGGGGCGGCATCATCCTACTGGGACAAGCCTTCGTTTCTGTTGTCAGCAGCACGGGCGTCAACGCAGGCACCGTCCAAATCGAAGGGTTCGCACCTGCCGGTTCAGCTTCCTATGATGGCGACACCACCCCGGACGCCACCCAATACGGCGTCAGCAACAACTTCCCTCTCAACAATGCCGACAACAGCGGCATCATCCGCTACGTCTCAATCCGTCATGGAGGTTACGAATTTGCTTCGGGCAAAGAAATCAACGGCCTGACGCTTGGCGGCGTTGGTTCGGGAACCACCATCGAATTTGTCGAAGTCTATGCCAACCAAGACGATGGCATCGAGTTCTTCGGCGGCACGGTCAACACCAACAACCTCATCATGGCATTCAACCAAGATGATAGCTTCGACATCGACCAAGGTTATCGCGGCGTCAACCAGTTCTGGTTCGGCATTCAAAATCCAGGTGCTGCCGATGCCGGCGGTGAATGGGACGGTGTTGATGGCAGTTCCACAGGTTACAACCTCGGAGACCCCACGACCAATCACGCGAACCCTGTCATTTACAACGGAACCTTCATCGGTGCCGGCAGAACCAACACCCTCTCCAAGCTGCCGGCTGTCACTGGCCAAGTGCATTGGGAAAAAGGCAACTTTGCCCTCCACATCGAGGACTACTTTGCCGGTGAAATTTACAATTCGGTCTTCGACGACTATGCTGAAAAGTTGATCAGATACAACGATGCCGGCAAAAGCACAGGCACTAAATTCAAGTTCGCACACAACACAATCGGTCGCTTTGGCTCCACCACCACCGCCGGTGATAACACCACCTACACCACCGGCACAGGCCCAGCCAATACGATCTTCGACGCATTTGGTGATCCTCTTGATGGAAACTCCAATGGTGGCACCAACCCGCAATACACCGCCTACACACGGAATTCCAGCAACTTCCTGACCTCCATCAACCCCGTTCCTGCATCCAACTCCCCCCTCATTGGAAGTGCGACCTCAACGGCAGGTGGAGCTCCTGTTTCAGTCTCATACCGCGGTGCCTTCGCACCTGGCTCCAACACCAACTGGGCTGCGGGCTGGACCAAACTCAGCGCATCCGGTGTCCTTCTCGGCAGTGGCCCCAGCACCAGCTCCGCCATCGCGGATGCTGATGGCGACGGCATCTCTGACGATGTAGAATCCACCTACGCAAGCCTTGGCTTCAACCCAGCGGTGAGTGATGCAACGGTGCTCCAAACCCTCAAAACCACGGCTCAGTTCGACGCAAATCGCACCGCCGGCCAAAACGATGTCACCAGCAACCCTAGCGCATACAGCTTATACACCCCGAGCTCGATCCAAGATCTACGCACGGTTGGCCAAGCGATTGTCCAAGCTGGCGCCAGCAAGGTGAACCTGAGCCTGCCTGTCCAAAAGTCCACCGGACTTAACACATGGGAAGCTGCTGGAAGCCTGAGCCTTGAAATCGACAAGGTTTCGAACAAGGAATTCTACCGGATTCAAGTCGAAGGAGCCAACTGAGGCTTAATTTGACGAAACTGTCACACGTGGGCTGTCGGCAAGTGTCGGCGGCCCACCTTTTATTTCCCGCACCGCCACCATGCGCATCACCATCATATCACTCGCACTTGCTTTAGCACCTTGTGTTTCGGCTCAGGAGCTCCCCATCACGCCCACTCAAGAACTTCGCACTTCCGTCCAAGAATGGATCGAGACCATGCGTAAAATCCAACAGGAGGAAAATGATTGGTCGCGAGATCAGGAGGTCCTGACGAACTATCAGGAAGGCCTAGAAAAGGAAATTGAGGACCTGAAGCAACAAATCAAAGACGTGGACACACGCAAGGCCGGTGCCGATTTGGAAACCCAAAAGCAGTCCACCCAACGGGATCTCTACGCTTCTACCAAGGAGGAACTCGCTGTCATCATTCGCAAGCTAGAGGAGAAGCTCGCCGCAAAACTGCCACTTTTCCCTGCTCCACTCCTTGCGGAACCCAAGGTGGCACAAGGAATCGAAGACCTCAATCGCGACCTCAAACTCCCAACAGAACAGCGCAAAGAAGGAACCTCAAAGCGCCTGCTCAATCTCATCAACATCCTCAGCGAGGCTGAGAAATTCCAACAAACCGTCCACCTCCGCCCCGAACTTCGAAAGGATTCAAGCGGCCGCGAGTTTAACATGCAGGTGATCTATTTCGGGCTCGCTTGTGCCTATGCCGTGAACGACGACGGGAGCTTCGCACTCGTCGGACGTCCTTCCGCACAAGGTTGGAATTTCGTCGAACGAAAAGACCTCGCCGCCGAGATCCAACAACTCGTTGCCGCAACCACTGGCGACCAAGACGCCGCATTCATCAATCTTCCGCTGCTCCAGCCATGAACCTCCGCACATTCGCCGCACTCGCCATCGCGCTGTCATCTCAGACGCCTGCACACGCACAATCCCCAACAGACAAAGCTCGCAACGAGCTGAAGACGGCCGTCGCCGATCTCACTGCCAGCCAACGCGAGTATGCAGACCTTCGCCGAAAGCTCTACCGCACGATCAATCGGCTGGACGATGAGGCCCTCACCCTCGGCAAACAACTCCGCAACCTTCAACGCGAGGAGGAACAACAAAGTGCCAACACGAAGACTTTGGAGCGGGAAATTGAAGCTCGTAAAACCGACTTCAATTACTCAGCCGGAATCCTCAATCAATACTCGAAGGCACTCGTCACGCGACTCCACCCTGCAGAAAATCAACTCTACAAGGAATCCATTGAATCCTCCGACCAAAAAGCCGCAGCTGCCACCGAAGATCCAAAGACCGAACTGATCGAGCGCGCAAAGGTTCTTGAGCTCGGCCTCGACCGCATCGGCGCAGTCGCAGGTGGGCAAACTTTCACCGGAAAAGCTCTCCGAAACGGAAGTGAGTCAGTGGAAGGAAGCCTGCTTGTTGCTGGTCCGTCTGTGTTCTTCGCCGCCACCCAAGGCAATTTTGAAGGCGTTGCAACGTTTGCCGAAACCGGAACTTCATTGCCCACGGTCGTCGCCATCGAAGGCAGCACCGGAGCGATTCGCAAGACCCTAGCAGCTGGCTCTGGCGAACTCCCATTTGATGGCAGCATGGGCAAGGCCATTGAGGTCGCCGCAGCGAAGGAAAGCCTCCTCGACACCATCGAGAAAGGCGGATACGTCGGTCATGCAATCCTGCTGCTGGGCGCAATTTCATTTCTAATCGCAATTTTCAAGGTCATCGAAGTCCTGCGCTTCAAGGTCCCTTCAAGGAGCACAATCAACCAAATCCTAGACGCCCTGATTCGCGAGGACAAGGCCGCTGCCGCCGCTCAAGCGGCAGCAATCCCAGGCGAGGTTGGCGACCTAGTCCAAACTGCGGTTGCGAAGTTTCATGAAAAACGGCGCGTGCTGGAAGAGGCGCTCTTCGAGAAAATGGTCACGATCAAACCGAAAATGGAGCGATTTCTGCCATTTCTCGCCCTAACCGCCGCTGCCGGTCCGCTGATGGGCTTGCTAGGCACCGTGCTCGGGATCATCAAAACCTTCCAGGCCATGGCACTTTACGGAACCGGAAATGCCAAAAGTTTCTCGGCCGGCATCTCGGAGGCCCTCATCACCACCGCGGAGGGCTTGATCGTCGCAATCCCGGTCCTCGTGATTCACGGACTCCTCAAAAGTATGGTCAAAGGGAAATTCGGCGAAGTCGAAGGCCTTGCCATCGCCTTGATCAATGGAACCACCGAACGTGTGGAGGACCGCAAGGGAAACCACAAGAACGACTCCAAGCCGCTCGATGAGGCAGATGACGACATCGGCCTAAGGACGAACCCGGCTTAACCTGCGACTCCATTGCTCACCATGAATCTCCAAGAAATCTTCCAAGATGGATGGAACCTGTTCTTCGCCGGCGGCTACATCATGTATATGCTTGGCGCGGTGGCGGCGATTCTTTACGCAACTGCCTTCGCCGCATTGAGCTATGTCAACCGGGGCAATCTCAATGACAAGGACTCCAAGCAGTGGCAGCATTGGATTGAGCATCCACACGAGGCCAGCGGCCGGCTTGGCGAGGCTCTGCGCTACGTGCTCCATGGGCAGACACTCACGATCAAAACCGTCGGCAGACGCTTCGAGGAGGTGCGCCTCAATGTCATCTCCGCAATTGACCGACGCCTGCTTGTCCTCAACACGCTCGTTGCAGCCGCACCACTCGCGGGCCTGCTCGGAACCGTAATGGGCATGCTTTCGATGTTCTCCGGCCTCTCCCAAGGCAAGGGGCCCGCCGGAATGCAACGCGTGGCGGATGGCATGCAGGAGGCGCTGATCACCACTCAAACCGGCCTAACCATCGCCCTGCCGGGTCTGTTCATCGCTCTCATCATCCGCTCGAAACGCAATCACATCGCCGCAACTCTTGTCCGCCTCGAAAGCCAAATTCTATCCAACCGTTTCCACCGCGAACCCCAAATCTAAACCACCATGTTCGGCCGCAGCTTATCAGACGAATCCGACGAACCCGTCATCATCGACCTTTCATCCATGATCGACTGTGTGTTCATCTTGCTTATTTTCTTCATTGTCTCCACGGTATTTGTGGAAGAAACCGGCGTGACGGTGAACAAGCCTGACGTGGGCGGTGCAAGCGCACTGGAGAAAAACTCAATTCTCTTGGCCGTGACTGCGGAGGACAAGGTGTTCTACGGGGGGGAAAGCATCGGCGTCCAAGGAATCATCGGAAAAATCAAACCTCTTCTCTCAGAAACTCCCGACATGCCTGTGATCATCCAAGGGGACAAGGACTCGGCACACGGGATCGTCCAACAAGTGCATGGCCAAGCCATTCTCGCAGGCGCCATGAAGGATAAAATCTCGGTCTCCACCAAATGATCAAGTCCTCCCTGAAACCTTATCTCCCAGCCTGAATCACTGATGTCGCGCCACGTCTATCTCCCTCCCAAGGGCAGGCTCACCGGGCTGTTTGCTCTCATCGGCGGAAGCATCGCTACGATCTGTGTGTTTCTAGCAATCCCTCTCAGCCAAAAACTAACACAATCTCTCGGCAGCGCTTCGCCTGAAGCTCCTGAAATCGTCGTGGAACCTCCGGAGGAGGCCAACTTCGAGCTCGACACACCACCCGATGAACCGGAACAGGAACCCGAACCTGAAGAAATGGTCGAGGAGTCGTCGGAGTTGGATTTCGGCATCGATCTCGGCGACTTGAGCGCAGGCACAGGTGGTGGATTTCTAATGGAGATCCCGAAATTCGGAACCAAGGGCGCGGAGGATATGTTTGGCAGCGATGATCTCGACTCTCCGCCCACTCCTGTCAGCAAATTCTCGCCGAACTATCCGAACTCTCTACTCAACAAGGGAATCGGCGGCCGGGTCTTGATTTCATGCACGGTGGGCACCGGCGGCGAAGTCCTTGACTTGACGGTCAAGCAATCGTCCGGACGCGCTGAACTCGATCAATCCGCAATGAGCGCCATCAAAAAATGGAAGTTCAAACCTGCAATCAAAGCCGGCAAGAAAATCAAGGCCGTCTGCATCATCCCCCTCAATTTTGAAGTCAAAAAGAACTAGTTGAATCCACCGATCACGCATTCACCAACCTTTCAACTCCACTCGAATTCATGTTCCGCTTTATCCTTATTCTAAGCCTAATTCCTTCATCCCTGTTTGCGAATAAAATCATTCCGCCTGCCAATCTCTTTCAGGACCCGAAGTTCGTCCGCGATTTTGTCGGTTCTTACGGATTCCTATCCGACGTCGAGCCGAAGGTCACTGCTGACGAACAAACTGCCCTTACAACAATCCGAGAATTGTTCGAGCAATCGAAGTTCAAGGAAGCCGAGCAAGAGTTGGTGAGATTCATTCAGGAGAGCGAAAAGCCAAGCGACGCCAAAAAGCCAGCCACCGAAATCAGCCCCGCGATGGTCTTCGTGTTAGGTAACCTGTATTTCCAAGCGAACCGACCTGACGAAGCCAAGCGCGCGTTCCTCGAAGCCATCCGGAGATTTCCGCGATTCAGAAGAGCTCACACGAACCTCGCTTATCTGCATGTTTCCAAAAATGAAATGAAGGAAGCGCTTCCAATGCTTCAAAAAGCAATTCAGTTGGGTGAAAACTCTGCGCGCGTCTATGGCCTGCTTGGATACTGCCACCTCCTGAACAAGAACGCCCTGGCAGCCGAGAATGCCTACCGTCAAGCCTACCTTGCCGATGCAAGCTCACGGGACTGGAAGCTGGGTCTGGCACAATCTCTGATGGCTCAGGAGAAATTTGCGGAAGCCGCCAATTTGATCGGTTCTCTCATCGAAGAAAATCCAAATGACAAACAACTCTGGCTCCAGCAAACCAATGCCTATCTTGCGATGGAGCGGAAGGAGGATGCGATCGTCAACCTTGAGGCGCTCCGCTTGAAAGACATTGCAGACGAGGCGAATCTCAACCTGCTAGGGAACCTCTACATGGATCGCAACCAGCCACAACTCGCGCTATTGGCCTACATGGCGGCGATGGAGAAAACATCGAATCAAAACCTCGCAAGATCTCTCAAGGCAGCCAAAATCCTCAATGAATACGGATTCCCCGAGAAAGCCTCACAACTGACCTCAAAAATCCGGGAGACATCATTCACAAAACTCTCCGAGCCCGATCAAATTTCACTCTTGCTCACCGAGGTCCGGATTTCTCAAGGCCAGAAGCAGGCCGATGTGACGACCGCGCTGTTGAACCAACTGCTTGAGATTAATCCGACGAATGGTGATGTCTTGCTCGAAGCTGGACGCCACAAGGACCTCTTATCCCGCGAGGAAACCGACGAAGCCAGGCGCGCAACCCTCGTGACTGAAGCCCGCACCAACTATCAACTCGCTGCGAGAGTCGAACAAGTGGCCTATTCCGCAAATTTGTCTTTGGGGCAAATGCTCGTCCGCGAACGGCGCTACTCTGAAGCACTCAGCCACCTTCAAACCGCGCTGGGCCTGAAGAAAAGCGAAGGTCTGGAACAATACACCAACCGCGTGAGGCGTGCTGCCGACCGCTTGGAGGACAAAAAGAAATCCTAACTGAAATCTCATCATGATCCGCAAATCCATTTGCCTTCTCATCATTTCAATCGCCCATGGAAATGAGGCACTTTCCTTGCTGGAGGGCGACCGCGCACACTCGGAGACGGCAAGCACTTCCGAGCAGACCCCAAGGGCTCAACCCACAAACGTCGGCACCCACTGGCCAGAGTGGCAGCAAGGATGGGGCGACCCGCTGTGGGCTCGCGCCACGGTGCTGGACGATCCTGAGAACCCCTACATCCAACAGGTGGCCATCACCGGGCACTTCAATCCGCTTGCCGCATTTGGCAAGGCGGAAATTGATGGCACCGACACGGTTGCCGCACGAACTGTCAATCTGGATTCCAGCACAACACGCCGCGCAAGAATCGGCGCACGCTTGCGTGTCTTTCAACATTCGGAAATCGAGTCGAGCTTCGAATTCGCAGGTTCCTCAAATTATCACAATCTTGAACGCCTGAGCGTCACTTCGGAAATCTATCAAAACCTACAATTGAAAGCTGGAAAATTCCGTCCAAAATTCACGGCGGAATTCCAGCAAGAGCCCGAGGAATCGCCTTATCCCGATCGATCCATGTTGCTGAATATGATCGCTCCAGCATCCACTCTCGGGCTCGGTCTTGGACACAAGCTGATGGATTGGGAAACTGGTCTGGCATGGTTTTCTGGGGATTCCGATCCTGATTTCCCCTCACTTGAGAGCGATGGCTTTCTCAGCCTGAATCTTGCACATACCAGAAGTGCGACAATCTCCGGCGAGCGAACTAACACACGGTGGCATCTCGACTTCATTCACAATTTTGATGCCTCCCAATCGGGCTCCATTCCCCGCTATCAAGTGGCTGGGCAGAGGTCCGTCAACGGCGATCAACTCATCGCCGTGAACCCGAGTTTTCGGAACCTTTATTCGACGGGCTTCACCATCGAACAGGAACGTTTGTCCTTCATGGGTGATTTCATGCTGGCGAAGGGTGAAACCGGGGCATGGGGCATCACGCTGGCCCCAAACTGGTGGGCGGTGCCGGGTCTGGTCAAGCTGGTCGCCCGCTACCACTACGCGGGAAGTGATGATGCAGGCGCATTGCTTGGCTCAATGGGCAGTTCCTCCGACCTCTACTTCGACAGCGACCCAAGGTTCATCGGCAACGAGTATCACTCTTTTTACTTCGGCGCGAATGTTCACTTTTATAAAGAATACCTCCAACTGATGACCGGTCTCGAAAATGTGATTTTCAAAGATCAAGCCGGCGCTGGATTTGATAGCGAGGCATGGATTTGGCACACTGGCTTGAAGGCCACATTCTAACTATAAAACCGGCCTTGGCCGTTTTTCCGCCTTCAACATTCCGCAACCGGCCGCCACGTCGATTCCGCGGCGTTGGCGGAAGGTGCATGGGAATCCAGCCGCTTGCAAAATCCGCTGGAACTCGTGACCGCTGTTGCTTTCCACCCCCACAAAGCCGCCTGTTGGATTGAGTGGGATTAGATTGATGTGCGCATCAATGCCATCGAGCAGCTCGGCAAGGCGATGCGCAGTCGCCGGCGAATCATTTTTCCCCGCGATCAGGGTCCACTCAAAGAAAATCCGCTTTCCCGTCACCGCCCCATAAGTCCGACAGGCGTCGATGAGCATGGCTAGCGACCAGCGCTTGCTTG
>JBILPN010000664.1:0-2502 GCA_044373865.1 Luteolibacter sp.
ACGGCGAAGGAAGCTACACGGGCACCACCGTGATCGACTCCGGCACTTCCGGCCCCGCCATCGCCCGCGCCCGCGGCACCCGCCCGCTCGGCACGGGCCCCGTGCTCATCGGCGAGTCGGGCAACGCCACCACCGCCCGCCTCGAACTCGAAAACGCCACCACCCTGCCGAATCCCATCTCGCTCAACGGTCGCAACAACGCCACTTCCGGCATCGTCAATCTCGCCGGCTCCAACGGAATTTCCAACACCATCACCGCCCAAGTCGGCGGCAGCACCTACCGCATCGAATCCGCCGCCGGCGAATTGCGGCTCCAGGGCACTCCCGCCTTCACCTCCGCGGCCGGCGGCACCCGCACGCTCACCCTCGCCGGCAACGGCACCGGGCTCGTTTCCGGTGCGATCGAAAACGCCGGCACCACCATCGTCAGTATCGTCAAAGAAAACTCCGGCACCTGGACGCTCACCGGCACCAATTCCTACTCCGGCAGCACCACCGTCACGGGCGGCACCCTCGTCGTCGAAAGCCGCACCGGCACCGGCCCCACCACCTTGCAAGCCGGATCCACCCTCGCCGGAAACGGCACCGTCCGCGCCTCCCTCTCGGCGCTACCCGGCTCGACCCTTCAGGTCGGCGGAATCCTCACCGTGGCCGGCCCGTGTGCCCTCGCGGCCGGCTCCACCGTCGAGTTCGACCTCACCTCGCCGCAAATTCACGACCGGCTCGTCATCGCCGGAACCCTCGACGCCGGCGGCACCCTGCGCGCCCGCTTCGCCCCCGCCGCTCCCGCGCCCCGGCCCGGCGACCGCTTCGATTTGATCACCGCCACCGGCGGCACCCTCGCTTTTTCCACCTACGATTTGCCACCGCTCCCCAGCGGCCTCGCCTGGGATACCTCGGCGATCCAAACCGGCCTGCTGGCGGTCGCCACCGACCCCACGACCTACGCCGGCTGGGCGCTCGAACGCGCCTTCGATCCCGGTGAAGAAAATCCCGCGCTCGACCTCGACGGCGACGGCCTGGCCAACGCCTTCGAGTGGCTGCTCGGCGGCGATCCACACGTGCCCGATCCGCAACGCCTCCCCACCGGCCACCTCCGCCAACCCGCCGCAAACGAGTTTCCCGGCGCGGATCCCGCAAAACACTACCTCAGCCTGCGCGCCACCCTCCGCAAAGCTACCTCCGGCATGAGCCTGATCCCTCAAGCCGCCCCGACACTGGAACAACTCGCTGCTCCCGGCTCATCCGCCAACATCACCTCCCGCCTTCTCAACGATCTCGGCGATTTCGAGGAACGCGAATGGACCCACACCATCCCCGTCGCAGCCGCCGCCACCGGCTTCATCCGCCTCAAACTCACGCCCCCCTGAGTCCGAAAAAATAAGGAGCGCGGACACTCCTGTCCACCCGCCAAGGCAGCGGGTCTCCGGGGTCCCCGCAGTGTAACATTTCACCATCAAAAATGTCGCATTTGTGATGCAGCGGGGACCGACCCCAGAGATCGCAGCCAAGGAGAGGCGATCTCCGAATCGCCTTGCCCATGAAGTGACGATGGGACGCGCTGCGCTCACCTCATTGGCATCCCATGGGCTGCGGCGGATCGGAGTCCGCCGCTCCTGGTGGCGCTCCGCTTTTTCATTCGCGCGGCCAAGGAGAGGCGATCTCCGAATCGCCTTGCCCATGAAGTGACGATGGGACGCGCTGCGCTCACGTCATTGGCATCCCATGGGCTGCGGCGGATCGGAGTCCGCCGCTCCTTGGGGCGCTTCGCTTTTTCATTCGCGCCGCTTGAGTCCGAATCCCTCAAGGCATCGGGGTGAGGGAGCGTGTCCGGCGGCCAGCAATGTTAGACAAACAGCGCTCGGGTTACCAGGCCTGCTTGAGCGAGGCCATGTCGATGACGAAGCGGTATTTCACGTCGCCCTTCACCAGCCGGTCGTAGGCTTCATTGACCTGTTGGATCGGGATGATTTCGATGTCGGAGGTGATTTGATGCTCGCCGCAGAAATCGAGCATCTCCTGGGTTTCCTTGAGCCCGCCGATGAGGGATCCGCTGAAGTTGCGGCGGCCGAAGATCAGGTTGCTGACGTCCACTTCGAGCGGCTCGGAAGCGACGCCGACCTGGGTGAGATTGCCATCGCGTTTGAGCAGGACGAGGTAGGCATTGATGTCATGTTTCGCCCCCACGGTATCGAGGATGAAGTGGAAGCTGTTGAGGTGCTTTTCCATCGCGGCCTCGTCTTTGGACTGCACGACTTCGTCCGCACCAAGCCGCAGCGCATCCTCCACCTTGCTCAGGGAGGTGGTAAAGACGACGACGTGCGCGCCCATCGCTTTTGCCAGCTTGACGCCCATGTGTCCGAGCCCGCCGAGTCCGACGATACCGACTTTCTGGCCCTTGCTGACGCCGTGATGGCGCAGCGGCGAATAGGTGGTGATGCCGGCGCAGAGCAGTGGGGCGGTGGCTGCCAGATCGAGGTTGCCGGGGATTCGCAGCACGAA
>JBILPN010000188.1:0-6611 GCA_044373865.1 Luteolibacter sp.
CCTGCGATTTAACGTCAGTTAGATTGTTGATTTTTCATTCGCCGTCGCCTGCCGCCGCGTGCGCGGCCCGATTCTTTTTCTAACTGTGGATTCTAGGTTGAAATGAGTTTGCTGGATTTTACCAATCTGTCATTTCGCCGCGCGCTTGGTCTGCGGAAGATGCAAGTCGAAATATGGGATCCATGATGTGGTTGTGGGCGGCGATTCTGCCCCAGCGTTTTCGTGCTTGAGATTGATCCGTGTGAAGCCGTGGATGCAGTTCTTTGGAGTTTTACCCTTGGCAGCCTCGCGTGAATCGGATGATACTCACGAAGCTTTATGATTCAAAAATTCCTTGCCACGTTGGTCCTTGCTTCAGTCGTCCCACTGCCTGCGGCCGAGTCGGCGTGGCAGCTTAAACTTGAAGAAAACTTCGACGGTCACGTGTTGAATCCCAAAATCTGGAATGTCGAAACCGGGCCGCGGCGGGATTCCATGAATTCTAGCGAGGCGGTTGATCTCAAGGATGGCCTGCTCCGAATCACCACCTTTACGGATGACAAAGGGGTGACGCATTGTGGTTTTGTCACCACGCGAAAGAAATTTTTAGTGAAGCAAGGCAAGCTCGTTGCGCGCTGCCGTTTTTCCGTTCAGCCGGGCACGCAAGTCGCGTTTTGGGCGCAATCGCCGACTTACGGCAAATCTGGAGATCCGGCGAATGCGGCGGAGGATGGTGTGGAAATCGACATCATGGAAACCACAGGATTGATGAAAGGTGGCTATCAATATGCCCTTCACTGGGGTAGTTACCGCAGCGAGGCCCACCGGACCAGCCATCTCAAGTTCCCTGAGCCAGTCGGCGGGCAATGGAACGAATACGGTGTGGAGTGGGATGACAGCGGCTATCGTTTCACCTTCAACGGCAAGCTTGTGGCGACCGATGTCACGTGCCCTGGCTCGAAAGTTCCCGAGTTTTTGCTATTTACGAGCGAGTCGAACATCAAGGGGTGGAATGGCGAGAGACCGAAGGCAGGGTATGGCACAAAGGAGGAATCCGCGAATTGGTTTGAAATTGATTGGGTTAAAGCTTGGGAGCGCGCGCCGGTGGCTCCCGGCGCGGAAGTGGGAACCGCCGGGCGTGTGGGGGATGAGCCCTCGGTTCCTTGATTTGCTAGAGTGAGATCGGACCTTACTTCAGGGCGCGTTTGTGAGTTGCCACTTCCTTTTTGAAAGCGGAAGTGGCTTTTTTGTCGCTTTGAAGTTCCTTGCGAGTGGCTTCTGCGAGGAGCTTGGTGCCGTCTGGATTGAAGACGAGAAGTGTGACTGAGGCACCGGTCGTGAATTTCTTGGCGGCCCGTTCCTTTAGGGCTGTGGGGAAGCCGCTAGAGTCTGCTTGGTTCAGCGTTTCCGCTCTAGCAAAGACTTTCACCACTCCCGAGCCAATTGCGCGCTCTCCGTTGTCCAAGGCGGTGACACAGTTTGGGCAAGCGTCATCTGCACCTTTGACCAATACCACCAAGAGTTCCTGGTCCTTTACGGCTTCGGCGGTGGCTTTTTCCAATTGAGCGATCGGGGTGTAGCCGCGAGGGGCATCGTCTTTCGCATGGAGAGTGCTTAGACCTAGCAGAGAAAGAAGTAGCAGGGATGGAAGTGTTTGAAACATGCTGTTGCCTAGCAGGAATGGTGGCCTGGGGACAAGCAAATTCCTGGGTTTGATCGAGATTTCGCACGCCTGTAGCGCACAAAAAACCGCCTCTCTGGAAGGAGAGGCGGTTTGAAATTTGAGGCTTAAAAACCTATCAAGTGAGCAACTCAGGGAGTTGGGACTAGCGAGATGGTTTTGAGAATCCGCGAAGCGATTTGGTATGGGTCGCCTTGCGAGTTCGGACGGCGGTCCTCGAGGTAGCCCTTGTAGTCGTTCTGCACAAAACTGTGAGGCACGCGCACGGAGGAACCGCGGTCAGCGATGCCATAGGTGAACTTGTCGATCGACTGAGTTTCGTGAAGGCCGGTGAGGCGGAGGTGGTTGTCTGGGCCATAGACCGCGATGTGCTCCTCAAGGTTCTCAGCGAAGGCCGCCATGAGCGACTCAAAGTAAGCCTTGCCGCCGGTTTCGCGGAGATACGTGGTGGAGAAATTCGCGTGCATGCCGGAACCATTCCAGTCGCCGCGGATCGGCTTGCAGTGGTATTCCACGTCGATGCCGTATTTTTCGCAGAGACGGTTGAGGATGTAGCGAGCGACCCACATTTCATCGGCGCATTTTTTGGAGCCCTTGCCGAAGATTTGGAACTCCCACTGGCCCTTGGCGACCTCGGCATTGATGCCTTCATGGTTGATGCCAGCGTCGAGGCAGATGTCGAGGTGCTCCTCGACGATTTGGCGTGCGATGTCGCCAACCGCTCTGTATCCGGCGCCACAGTAGTAGGGGCCTTGAGGTGCTGGGTAGCCATCGGCAGGGAAGCCGAGTGGGCGACCGTCTTGGTAGAGGAAATATTCTTGTTCGAAGCCGAACCATGCGCCCGGATCGTCAAGGATCGTGGCGCGGCCGTTGGTTGGGTGAGGGGTGACGCCGTCTGGCATCATGACTTCGCACATCACGAGCGCGCCATTTTTGCGAGTGCTGTCAGGGAAGACGGCGACAGGCTTGAGCATGCAGTCCGAGCTGCGGCCTTCTGCTTGTTGAGTCGAGCTGCCATCGAAGCCCCAGAGTGGAAGCTGTTCGAGTGTTGGAAAGCTGGCGAATTCTTTGATCTGGGTTTTGCTACGCAGGTTTGGGACCGGGGTGTAGCCGTCGAGCCAGATGTATTCCAATTTGTATTTGGCCATGGTGATGTTGTTTCGGTAATTGCGGTTGTTTGGTTCAGATACCCTGCTGGGTGGAGACGAGCTCACACTTGCCAAGGAAGGCTGACGCGCATGGAAAGCACCGTGCGTGCCAACTTTTGTGTTTTATGGGGTCATTTCAGTCGGCCACTGGAGGAGTGGTAACCGCGATGACGATGAGGCTTGTATCGTCGATTCCGGAGTTGTCGATAGCGCGTTTTAGGAGAGCGTGTGCCGTGGGCGCTGGATCGTCGGAGCAAGTGGCTAAGGCATTGGAAATGTGGCGTTCCCAGAGGCCATCGATGACACCATCGGAGCAAACTAAGAATCGATCGCCCGCTTGGTAATTGATGGCGGCGTAGTGTGCGTTGACGCGTTCATGGCCACCGCCGACGACTTCGTAGAGAGCGGCGCGGCGTGGGTGAGTGCGATATTCCATTTCGCAGATTTCGCCGCGTTTCCACTGGCCCCAGGCGGCAGTGTGGTCGCGGCTGAGTTGCTCCAAGAGGCCATTGCGGGAGCGGTAGATGCGAGAATCCCCGGCATTGGCGATGTAAAGATTCTCCGGAGTGAACCACGCGATGGCGAGGGTTGCGGCCATTCCAGACTTCTCGTTGCATCCATTTGCAGCGGTGTTGATGCGTTCATGGATGGAGCGGATGGCCATGGCGAGGTGGCTGAGCGAGTCTGGGAAAAATCCGGCGGCAGCGGCCTTGAAAGTCTCCGGGATGGTTTCCGCCATTTGTTGGAGGATGCTGGCGGATGCGATATCGCCGGCATTTCCGCCGCCCATTCCGTCAGAGACGGCGAAGACGAGGTCGTGGCTGGCGAGCGAGTGTGCACCGTCCACGGGCAAGGTTTCGGCACCGGCATGGCCCGAGGCAAAAGCGATGAGAGAATCGTCGTTGCGAGGCTTGCGAGAGCCACTGTGAGTGAGGGCGGCCCAGTGAAGGGTTGCTGCGTCGGTCACGGTTGCGGATTTTTGGAGTGGGTTAAATCGGAGGTGAGGCAGGAGCAGGCGGGTTGGGGAGGACTTCGGCAAGCTCAAAGTCGATGATGCAAAAGCAGCCGAGTTTATCGGAATAGGTGATATTGCGAGGTTCCGCGTCGAGATGGCGGATGCCGTATTCGCGTTCGAGCTTTGCGAAGAGCTGGTCAGCCTTGCCCTTGCTGATTTGGGTGGCGGGTTTGCCGCAGTTGGTGGAGACGAAATAGAGTTCCTCCGGGTGTTCTTCCAAGAGGCGTGGCACGTAGGGGCAACCGCGCTGTTCGAGGACTTTAAGGACGGCGACCTCGGTCGCGTAGCGCTTGTCAGCGTCGGTGCCACGCAAGCGTTTGTGGACGTTTCCGTAGAAATCGATCCGCACGTTGGAGCGGATGCCGTCTTTGATGGGGTCAATGGCCATGCGCGTTGGACAAGTCAAACCTTTGGGGGCGAGTTGTGTCACGCATTATGCGACGGGGTGCGTGATTTTTCCGAAACGCTTGGGTTTGGAGATGGGCCGCTGCTTAGCCTCCGATGAGGGCTTGGATTCCATCTTCATCGAGAATCGGGACGCCAAGTTTCTCTGCTTTATCGCGCTTGGAGCCACCGCCTTCCCCGGCGATGACAAAGTCGGTTTTCGCGGAGACTGAACCACTGACCTTGCCGCCCTTGGACTCGATCCGCTCTTTCATGGCATCGCGGTCGATGCTGAGGGTGCCGGTGATGACGAAGGTTTTTCCGGCGAGTGGGAGTTGTGATAAATCCGCGGCGGCAGGGATCGGCAGGTAGTTTTCGGATTTCGGGTCGATTCCGAGTTCGGCGAGGTGATGAAGAGCGTGCTGTCCCGCAGCGGATTTAAAGAAGGTGAGGATGGCGTCTGCCACGGCCGGGCCGACGTCACCCGAGATGGCGAATTTGGCGAGCTGATCGTTTTTCTTTTTTGCGTCTGGCCGATTGTCGCGGAGAAGCTCCTCAAGAATTGGTGAGTTCGGGATCGTGCTCAGGTGAAGATGGAGGCGTGCGAGTTCCTTGGCGGCGGATTCTCCGAGTTGGCGAATGCCCATGGCAAAGAGCCAGCGGTGAAGAGGTTTTTCCTTGGCGGCGGCAAGGGCGGTGACGATTCTTGCGGCATTTTTTTCTCCGAAGCGGCGGGGTGAGCTGTCAGTTCCGAGATTCAGATTGGCAAGGGTTTCATCGGAAAGCTTAAAAAGATCCAGGGCGGTGTGGCAGTGGCCGTGGCGGACGAGTGCCTCGGCGACGATTTCGCCAAGGCCATCGAGATCGAGCGCCTTGCGGCTTGCGAAATGTTTGATGCGCGTGACCGCTTGTGCGGGGCACTGGAAGTTCATGCAGCGCCATGCGACGAAGCCCTCTTCTTGAGTGATCGGCCCGCCACACGAGGGGCACTTGCCGTGGACGCTCGCGTAGAGCGAATAGGGAGTCGAGGCTTCGGCGTGGTGGATGACTTTAACGATCGCCGGGATGATTTCACCGGCTTTTTCGACGAGAACAGTATCGCCAATCCGGACGTCCTTGCGGTCGATCTCGTCCTGATTGTGGAGCGTGGCGCGAGAGATGGTGGAGCCTGAAATGAGGACTGGGGTGAGTTCTGCGACTGGGGTGAGGACGCCAGTGCGACCGACTTGGATGGTAATCTTGTTGAGTGTGGTCTCTTTTTGTTCTGGTAGAAATTTGTAAGCGGCGGCCCAGCGGGGAGCGCGCGAGGTGAAGCCGAGTTGCTCGCGTTCCGCGCGTGAGAGAACCTTGATGACGGCACCGTCCGTGCCATAGTCGAGCGAGTGGCGCTCTTGATTGATGCGGGCGACGGCTGTTCGTAATTCATCAAGATTGCTGGCGTTGAGAATGGGTTGGTTTTGCGGGATTCCGAGCGAACTCAGTAGGAGGTGGAAATCGTGCTCCGTCTCCAAGGGGTGGCCGTCGTAAGCACCGATGCCGTGGGCGAGGAATGCGAGAGGGCGTTTTGCGACGATGCGTGAGTCCAGTTGTTTGAGGGTGCCGGCAGCGGCGTTGCGAGGGTTGGCAAAGGTGGCGAGACCCGCCTCGTCCCGCTCTTCGTTGAGTGCGGCGAAGGCTTGGTTGGGCATGAAAATTTCCCCGCGAACCTCAAGAAGGGGCGGGATGTTTTCGTTTTGAAGAGGAGAATTTTCGAGCCATTTCAGCTCCAGCGGGATTGTGCGAATCGTGCGGACATTGTGAGTGACGTCGTCACCCATCTGTCCATCGCCGCGGGTTGCGGCGTAGGCGAGCTTGCCGTCGCGGTAGAGCAGGGCGACGGCGACACCGTCGATTTTGGGTTCGATGGTGACGGCGACGTCTGGGTGGGTGAGGTTTTTTTGGAGACGTTGATAGAAGGTGATCAGTTCCTGCTCGGGGCATGCGGCACCCGATTTTTCGACGGCTTCCGGGCTTAGCTCGAAGACATCGTCGATGCTGCGCATGGGGACGATGTGTTGGATCTGGCGAAATTCTTTGATTGGCGTGGCACCGACTCGGAGGGTGGGGGAGTTTGGGTCGTGAAATTCCGGGTGCTTGGCTTCGAGAGTTTCAAGTTCGCGGAACAGTTTATCGTAATCCGCATCAGAGATTTCAGGAGCTGCTTGATTGTAATACAGCTGGTTATGGCGGGCGAGGAGGGCGCGGAGGGCGCGGATTCGTTCACCAGGGCCAGCTTGGAGCGCGAAGGAAAATAAGTCGGATTCTGCCATGCGCGGAGCTTCTGGCATTGCGCGGGTATTTCAAGAGTGGAGTGTGCGGCGAGTGCGTTGTGGTGGGGTGTGTGGTTTGAGGCTGCGTGTCCGAT
>JBILPN010000105.1:0-8820 GCA_044373865.1 Luteolibacter sp.
GACGAGCGGGGTGGCGCAGGTGATGGGGACGAAACCGATTTTGAGCTTTTTCTTTTCGAGGCTTTTGGCGGCATCGGCGGCCATGGCCTGGAGGTTCTGGAGCGGGAAAAACTGACCGACGACGGCGGCGGCGGTGGCGGCTCCGAGTTTGCGGATAAAGCCGCGACGGGCGATGTCGGTCTTGAAGATACCGCGCAGAACGGAGCTTTCGAGGGCGCGGGTGATGACTTCTTCTTTGTCGGTGCCAGTGATGCGGCGCTTGATGAGAAAGTCTTGGTCAGCCGGGGCGAGGCCTTCAATTTCCTGCTCGGGGGTGGGATGGGTGGCGTTTTCGCCGCATTCGGACCAGACGTCGTGGTTCGGGTTGAAGGGATCTTTGTAGCTGCTCATAATGTTAGTTTCTGTTGGGTGGGGGGTGGTTTAAGTTAGAATGTGTAGTTGAGCTCTGCGGAAAAGCGGGTGGTGGTGGGGAGGATGCCTTCGGTCTCGAAGTGGGCGAGCTTGGAAATGGCGGTGAATTGGTCGTTGAATTTTTTGACAAGGACGGAGTCGATTTCCCAACCGCGGTCGGTGGACAGCGAGTTGTCACCAAAGGCGTGCAGCGTGTTCGTCCACTTCATGCCCCAGAAGATAGGGAGAGCATGAGAGATGTAGGGGTTGGTGAGCCCGCCGTGGGTGCCGGTGATGCGCTGGCCGATGAAGGCGTCTGCGAAGCCATTGAAGGCGTGGACGGTGGCGAGCGGGGTCTGGAAGCCAGCGTCGAGGAACTCGATGCCGGCGGTGAAGGTGTGCGTGCCGAAGGTTTTGGCGGCGTTGAAGTGGGCGTAGTGCGCTTCGGTGTCGTTGGTCGGGCCGGCGTCGGTTTGATAGGCGAGTTCGCTGAAGAGTGAAAATCCTAGCAGGTCGGTCTTGGCGGTGATGCCGTAGCTTTGGTTGTCCCAGCCTTCAACCGCTGGTCCGTCGAAGCTCATCAAATAGGCATAGCCGCCAAGGGCGAGATTTTTAAAACCGGTGTAGCGGGTGTTGAGGAGGTAGATCTCGCTGGAGAGGTCTTGGCGGTTTGCGGTTGGGTTGTCTGCATCCGAGCCGAAGATCCGGTTTGTTTGGTCAATGTAGGCGAGGTTGAAGGTGAGGTCCTGGATGGTTTGGTTGGTGAGGCTGACCGCGTCGAAGGTTTGTTCGTTTTGGCGCCAGCCGACGTTTCCAATGAAGGCGGCATTGTCGTAGATGATGCGCTGACGGCCAATTTTTACGACGGATTCGTAGCCGGCGTATTGGAGATAGAGTTGGTTGAGCTCGTTGGTCTCGGGATCGGAAATTGCGGTGTTTGCGGGGTCGAGTGGAGTGACTCCGAGAGCGCCGCCGTTGAAATCATCAATGGCGGCTTGGGAGAACTCGCCTTCGATGAAGCCGCTGAAGCCGTGCAAGGCGGTGGTTTTAAGGCCGAGGCGCTCGCGCAGGGTGAAGGCGTGGGAGGCGTCGAGTCCGGTGGCGTCGCCGAATTCATAGCGTGCACGGATGTCGATGGTGGGGGTGATCCATGGCGCGGCGGCGGGTGCTGCGGTGGGGGTGGTTTCGTCAAATCCTGCGTGGGCGAGGGGGCTGGCTGCGGCGAGGAGGAGGCCAGTCAGCGGGGCGCTGAAGGAGCTGTGGGGGGTGGTGTGGTGTTTGTTCATGAGATGAATTATTCCGGTGTTAGTTGGTGGTGGTCAGTGGACGGGATACGGACTCGGGGTGTCTGGTGAGAAGAAGCGCTTGGTCGTAGATATCAGCGCGGAAGAGGCTGGCGACGTTGGTGGCGGAGAGTTTTGATAGAGCGTTTCCCAAGCCGTGATGATGGATTTCCCGGAGGATCCAGGCGGCTTTTTCCGGGCCGGGACGGTCGAGCCCGTGGTGGTGGAAGAGAATGGCCTCGGTGGCGGGGATGCTGCGGTGGGGGCTGAGGTGATAGGGGCCAACGAGCGCGTTTTTCAGGGCGTTGATCGGGACTCCAAGGTAGTGGCGCGCTGCGAGGAGGGTGGCGAGTCCGCTGCGGTTGGCGGGTTGGTCGCACCAGCGGCCAGCCTCGATTAGGGCGGCGAGGAGGCGGCGGTGTTCGTCTGGGCGGTCGCGCTCGAAATCGCTCCGGACCATGAAGATTTTCTCGGGGTGCCTTGGGTCGAGGTCGGCGCTGAGGGCGACTCCCCGGCCGATGTCGCGCAGGAGGCCGAATGAGCTCCACGGTTCCGCGACGCAGTAGCCGTCGATGAAACCTTTTTCCAAGCAATCGGAAACGAGGGGGGGCGGGACGATGGCGATGTCCACGTCGCGGTCGGGATCAATGCCGCCGGATTGAAGCCAGCGGCGCATGAGGTAGTGTTGCGAGGAATACTTCAGAACTCCGGCGAAGGTGAAGCGGCGCTTGCCGCGGTGTGAGTCGATGACGGTCTTGAGAGAGGTGGGATCGTGAGCACCGAGGGAGTGGAGTTCGTTAGAAAGGGTGATGGCGTTGCCGTTGTGAGCCATCACGAGCCCGGTGAGGCTTGGGACTGGGACGACGCCGAGGCCGTAGGTCATTTCCACCACCATGCTGGCGGGGGCGTGGGCGGCATCCAGCTCGCCGTGGAGCATTTTTTCCCGAACGGTGGCCCAGCCGACTTCGCGGGAAAGGCGGACGTCGAGGCCGTGGCGTTCGAAAAGTCCGAGTTCGTGGGCCATGACGAGCGGGGCGCAGTCGGTCAGAGGCACGTAGCCGACGGTGATCCTACGGCGTGATGCGGAGGAGGTGCGTGGGCTTGATGCCGGGTGGATCATGCCGTGAAATTGAGCACCGCCTGTGCCAAGCGGGGACGGCGATAGTTTTATAGGGTGAAATGATTTAAACGAATTAATGAATCATATCGAACAATGCGTCTTCCGGCATGGGTGCTGCTCAATGGGTCTGACGATGAACGAAGTGACGGATTCAAGGCATTTGCAGGTGTTTGTGGCGGTGGCACGTTCTAGCAACATGCGGCGCGCGGCCAAGGATTTGCACCTGACGCCTTCGGCGGTGTCGCATGCATTGAGGGCGTTTGAAGAGGCGCTGGGCTGTCAGTTGTTCGAGCGGACGACGCGGCGGGTGATGTTGAGCCGGGATGGGGCGCGTTTGTTGCCGGAGGCGCAGAGCTTGCTGGAATCGTTGGCAAATTTGAATGGCTTTGTGCAGGCTGGGCGGGACTGGCGGCAGGGGCGGCTGCGACTGGGGGCGAGTCCGACTGCGTGCCAGTATTTGTTGCCTGCGGTAATTCGGGAGTTTAAGGAGAGTTTTCCGGATGTCGCGATTCAGATCACGCAAGGGTCTCCCACGACCTTGGTGCAGAATTTGTTGGATGGGGTGATTGATCTGAGTCTGAGTCCGCAGACGCCGGAGCACCGGGCCTTGGCGTGTGTGGATCTGGCTCAGGACGAACTCGCATTCGTGGTAAATCCGCTTCACCCGTGGGCGCAGGCGAAGCAGGTGAATCGTTCGGAGATCGCGCGGCAGCGGTTTGTGATGGCGGAGAGCAATTCGTTCACGAAGCGGCTGATCGATGACTATTTCCGGCAGGAGGGAATCGCGATTCAGCCGTTTATCGAGATTGGAAACGAGGAGGTGATCAAGGAGTTGGTGAGGCTGGACCTCGGGGTGGGGATTCTGCCGTTGTGGATCGCGTCCGAAGAGGTTGAGACCGGCTTGTTGGTCTCGTTGCCGCTTGGGCGGAAGGCGCCGGGCAGAAAGTGGGTGGCCTGCCACAGAGTGAATCAGGTGCTGTCCTTCAGCGAAATGTTGTTTCTGGGGCTTAGCCGGGCGGTCGCTTTCAATCGGATTGGCAGTGCTTGAATCGTGATGGCGCGCAGCGGACGAGTCGTGGTTTGGATTGTATGAGGAGTGGGTTGTTTGCGCGCAAAGATAAAGCTTCAGCAGCGAATGAATCACTTGCTTCCAAGTGCCTTGTGTCGAAAGAGGCCCGCAAGCGGAAATGGTCGAATCGGATTTTCTGTTTCCCATTTATGCATGTTAGCTAGGACTGACCCTTTTTCTTCTTCTTACAGGAATTGCATTGACGCTTGGAGGTGTTTTTTCTAATTTTCTTTTTAGATGCCCCCTGAATTGATCACCCGTTCGCTTGTGCGGATTTTGTTGCTGGCGCTGAGTTTCTCAGTGCTGGCTTGTGATCGCGGGAGCGATCAGGGGCAGGCTGAGTGGTGGCAAGGCGAGCGCGAGCGGGTGGAGGTGAGTCAGCAACTTGAGTTGGCGAATTTGCGGCTTGGGATGGCGGCTTCGGAGGATTTTGAGGATTTGCAGAGCCTAGCTTCAAAAAATGCTGCTGCTGCTAGGCTTTTGAGTGAGCTGCGCGTGCGACATGTGGGTTTGGAGCGTGAGCTTGGGGAGCTCGAGGCGGGAGCTGAGGGGTTTCGAGCGGCTGTTTTGAAGCAGCGTCGGCAAGAGGCTTTGGGGGCTTCCTATGCGACTTTGCGGGTGGGTGCGAATCGTGAGTTCCAGCAGGTTTCGGTGTTGGCGATCGATGATGCGGGGGTTTCCATCCGCCATTCAGACGGGACGGCGCGCTTGCGTTTTGCGGATTTGGATGCGGCCCAGCGCGTTCAATTTGGGTTGGATGAGGAACTGGCGGTGGCGGCCTATCAGCGGGAGGCAGTTCAAGTGGCGGCTTACGAGCGGCAACTTGACGCGGAATTGGCCTCACTGGAGGAAAAGAAAGCGCGCCAAGAGTCGAAAGTGGAGCGGGATGGTCTTCTGGCATCTCGGAAGTATCAGAGCCTGCTAGCGAGCCAACGGAGTTCGGCGTCTGTCAGCCCGCTTTCCAAGCCGGCGTCGAGTTTTGGAAATGGTTCATACCGTTATTCCAGCTACCGCAGCTACCGTCCGAATTACCGCTACGTTTACTACCAAACACCGACGCCGGCTTACTGTCGTCCGATGATTTCGATCCAAACCGGTAGATCCGTCGGAGTCGGGTGCGTAACGCCGCTGCCATCCACTCACCAACGATTTTCAGAAACCACCTTCAATCCATGAACTCCTTGATTCGCGCTGGCAGTTTGGCCATCCTTTGTTCGTTGTTTGCCGTTTCTTGCGGTGATGATCCTGCATTGGTTGAGAAGCGTGAGAAGCAGAAGGCGCAGATTGTCGCGTTGCGGGGAGAATTGGCATTGGTGGAGGAGAAGTTGAAAAATTTGCCACCCGATGTCTCATCCGAGTTGGCGGCCGCGAAGACGGTTTCAGTGAAGCAGAATGCGGAGCTTGAGAAGCTTGAGGCGGAAGTTGCGGTGTTGGAGGAGCGAAAGAGAACGCTGCAAAGCGAGTTCGAATCCTATCAGCGGAAGTATCAAATCAAGTGAACTCTAAATCGAATTTTATATGTCTTTTAGTGATTTGATGTCGAGTGGCCGTGGCCCGGGGGTGATCGGGATGGTGATGGCTTTGATCGTGCTTTTAGGGTTCGGTTTTTTGTTCATGTTTGCTTTTGATGATGGGTTGCAGGGAGAGGACCTTTCGATTGAGGCGATCATCCGGAACCAAGCGAAGGAGGTGGTCGGGTTTGAAAGTCGGATTGTGGTGGGAAAAGAGTCATTGGCCTTGGCCCCAAGTCGGCTGGCAGCGGCCAAAGAATTGTCGCGGACGACAGGCGACAATCAGGTTTTGGAGCGGCGGATTGAGAGCCTCAAGCAATCGATCGAGGCCTCCAAGCTTGAGCTCGTTCGTAAGAACGAGGCGTGGGAGGGATATAAGAACGAGTATCGTGCTCACACTCGCGGCAAGGCGAAGGGGACCGAGATGGCAGAGCTTAAAACGCTGGATGGGACGATTTATAAGAATGTGAGTGTTCGCGAGGTGACAGCCGTGGGAATTCAGATTCGGCATGAGGAGGGCCAGAAGCGGATTGCCTTTGAGGATTTGCCGGTTGAGATGCAGGATTATTATCAATTTGATCCGAATCAAAAAGCCGCAGCCTTGTTGGCGGAAAGCAAGTTGCGAGATGTGCATGATGCCGAAGCCGCGGTTGCGGGCGAGCGTGCAGATGAGGAGATGGCACGGCAGCGGGAGAAGGAGACGGAGCGTCTGCGGGAAGCGGCGCGGAGTGCTATCGCAGTCAAGGAGGCAACGGTTTCGGCCTTGGAATCAGAGATTCGGGACTTGGAGCAAGAAGCGGAGCGCGCCGCTGCGGCAGCTTCTGCTGCCCGAGCTGCTGGGCGGATGCACATCAATAAGTCTGGCGGGATTGGTTCGAAGATCCGCGGAAAAAGAAACCGAATTTCCTCATTGCGCGCGGAGATCAACCAGTTGAAATCGCAACTTTAAGTCTCTCAAGGCCGATGCTATCCGCCGATGAACATCCGGGTTTGATCTACTGCATGCTTGGAGTGGTGGTCATTGTGATGACGGCCATTGGACTTTCGGTGATGATGGAGAAGCGGAATGTGTTGAGTTCCGGAGCCAGTGATTTGAGTGAAGTGCTCGCTTGGGATCGGGAGGTTCTGGAGCGACTTGAGAATGAGCATGCGGTGGCGGAGACTCGGCTGACGCGAGACTTGCCACAGCGGCGGGCTTGGCAGGAAGACTTGGCCCAGCAAGTGAGTGGGGCGAAGGCGTTGGTGGCGCGGAAAGAGGATTTGCTTGGGCGCGAGCGTCGCTTGCGGGCCGATCTGGCAGCGCTGGAATCCGCTTTTTCAGGTTATCGTGCGCGTTACCGTAATGCGACGTGGTCTGGAGCGAGTGGTGAAAAGTTAGGCAGGATCAAGTTGCGGGGTGGGCGTGAGTATTTGGACGCCGTGATCGTGCGGGTGACGGACGTGGGTCTGGAGATTCGGCACGAAGACGGGTTCGCGAGGTTGCAAGCGCCGGATTTGAGTGATGAACTGCAAACACGTTTTCAGTGGAGTGACGAGGAGCGGCGGAAGCGATTGCTGATGGAGTTTGAAAATCAGCGAAAATCTGAAATATCGCCTAAAGAGAAACCGCAAGTTGTGGACCAGGGCGAGGGCATGAAAGTGCTTGAAACCGACGCAACCACACCACAGCCGGTTAGAAAACGTGAAGAGATTATCGAGCGGCGTGCAACGCTTGCTGCATGGAAGGCGAAGGTGATCCGGCTTGAAGAAGACATCATGGAAGCGGCAGGCTTGGGCGGCTCAGCTCGGCAGACATCGATCCCGGGGAAATTGGAGACTTGGAAGGCAAGGGAAGCGCGCCTGCGCAGCGAGTTGATGAAGGCGCGGACTGGCTTGTCCTTGGCGCGTTCGCATTTGGCGGAAATTTCACCCGACGATCCGGCATTGATCATTCAAGAGGGTGAGCCTTGATCTGCGGGCTTTAAGTCTGATAGCAGGGACTTTTAAGTTTTCGCGAGGCAGCCGGGGCAGTTTTGGGCGAAGTGGCGAGGCTCAATTTCTTCAAGCAGCGGTTGGCGGTCGATGAGGCAGAGTTGTGGGTCTCCAAGTTGGTTGCGCGGGCGAAACGAGCAAGCGCTCGGAAGATTTGATAGGTCGGGTGGAAGTCCTGGGATCGTGTAGAGTGGCTCGCCTTTTACGTGACTGGCTGGGATCGATTTTAGCAGAGAGCGGGTGTAAGCGTGCAATGGGTTGCGAAATAAGTCCTGTTTTGGAGCGCTTTCGATAATGCGGCCGGCGTACATCACATTTACGTGATCACACATTTCAGACACGACGGATAGGTCATGGGTGATGAAGATGACGGCCGTGCCGAGTTGTTTTTGGCGCTCGCGGATTAGATCAAGCACTTGTTTTTGGACGGTGACGTCGAGGGCGGTGGTGGGTTCGTCACAAATTAAAAGTTCGGGGCGAGTGATGAGCGCCATGGCGATCATGACGCGTTGGCGCATGCCGCCTGAGAATTCGTGGGGATAGGAGTGGATGCGTTTGGCGGCGTCGGGGATTCCAACTTCGGAGAGAGCGTCGATGGCGCGGCCGAGGGCGGCCTTGCCGTGGCAATTTTCGTGAATTGCGAGAGGTTCCGTCAGCTGTGCGCTGATTTTCATGAAGGGATTGAGCGAAGTCATCGGATCTTGGAAGATCATGGAGATGCGCTTGCCGCGAATGGTGCGGAGCTGGTTTTCGTTGATTTTCAAGAGATCCAAGCCGCCAAACATGGCTTTGCCCGAGTGAATGCGCCCGGGAGGCTGAGGGATCAGGCCGAGCAGAGAGTAACAAGTGACGGATTTTCCCGAGCCCGACTCGCCGACGATTCCAAGAGTTTGCCCGGGATCGATTTGGAAAGAAACATCCTCCACGGCATGCACCGTGCCGTTGCGAGTGTGGAATCGTGTCGTGAGGTTTTGGACGTCGAGGAGAGGCATGGTGATGCTGTGGATTCTGCCAAGTGCTGTGGAAAGTGCAAGGAGCAGGATTTGACCGGAGACGAGACTTTGGAGGGTCTAGGGAATCGGCGGATGAGGAGGCGGGGAGGATGAGGTGAAACTTCAGTTTGCATTGGCGGCGGCGGCTTGGATCTTGAGAGCGGGCGAGTCATTCGTTCCTAGTGTGACCAAATGAAAGCGCTTCTACTGACTGCCGAATCCACCTTGGAGTATACCGAAGTCCCCGAGCCATTGCTTGGGCCGGGCGAGCTTAGGATTGACATCAAAGCCTGTGGGATTTGCGGCAGCGACATTCATGGCATGGATGGATGCAGCGGGCGGCGGATTCCGCCGATCGTCATGGGACACGAAGCGGCAGGGGTCATTTCCGAGCTAGGAGAAGGGGTTGAGAATTGGAAGATTGGCGACCGAGTGACCTTTGATTCCACGGAATATTGTGGTCACTGCCGCGAGTGTCGGGAGG
>JBILPN010000106.1:0-8813 GCA_044373865.1 Luteolibacter sp.
CGATAGTGACTTGGAAAGACAACTTTTTTCTTGGCCGCGAGATCAATGCTCCATTCCAACAACTGTCGATTGGGAGAAACCATGAAAGATGGCCGGTCCCAAGCTTTCGCCTCGCCATCACGCCAAGTCCAAAGGGCACGCAAGTAAGCAAGGCCCAAGGAGTCCAACTTCCCGGAACCTTGGATCCGCCAAGTTTCCTCCCGCGAGTCATCTCGCTCAAGCACCCGCTGGCGCGCGGCCAAACAGCTCTCCTCGAACCATTCCAAACGACCTTTTTCCGCCAATTGACTGACGATTTTATCTCCCATCTCCAAGAGATAGTGCACGTCATTCAGCGCATACTCGATCATCTTCGGGGATAAGGGGCGCTTGCCCCAATCCGCTTTTTGCGAGGTCTTGATCAGATCCACGCCGAAATACAAACTCACCAAATCGCCGAGACCAAAGCGGCGAACCCCAAGCAATCTCGCACCGATTTGCGTGTCATAGACCCGTGCGGGAAGTTCGCCGAACTGCCGCTTGAACATGGTCATGTCGTAATCCGCGCCATGCATCCAAACCGTGGCACTCGCCAAATAGTCGCCAAGCGCGGAAAGATCATCAATCGCAAGCGGATCAATCAATACCGAGCGATCACGGTCCGCGAACTGGATCAGACAGAGCGACTCTCGGTAACGATGGAGACTGTCCGCCTCGGTATCAATCGCACAGACAGGGCTGGGCAAGCCATTGCGGCTCGCCTCAAGGTGCATCACAAGTTGCTCCGTCGTTTCAATCATTTCCGGGTCATCGGGACGGGACCCAGGAAACAAGCAACTTCAACGATCTCCCGTGGATTTACCTGACCCGAGTCCCTGAAAAATAGACTAACTCTGCACGATCTTCACGCGGTAGATGTCATTCTCAGTGCCAGGAGGCTGGATTTGATCTCCCTCGATGATGAAACCACCGCCAAGGTCCGTTTCTTCACGAATCTTGCTCTCGACGCGGATTTCGATCTGCTCGGGATCGCGCTCACGGCGTGGGAAGGCACCTGCGTTCAAACGCACGGTCTCAACCAACCAGTTATCATCCGTGCCAAACTTCTCCCAAGTTACGCCACCATCGCGGCTGCGCTGGAGCGAATACTTAACCGCAGGAACTGTTTCCAACTTCTTGACCACGGTGAAGCCGAAATAGGCATTCCGCACGATCCTTGGAACCGGTGGCTCTTCGTTAAATTCTGCCGGATTCGCGCGAGCAACAGGGGCCAGAGGAATGCTCGAAGCATCGTCCGCGTTGCTGTCTAAGATCCACTCGTTAAGATTGTTGTAACCGTCGCCATCCGTATCAGCCAAGATCGAAGTCTTAGCTACGTCATCTCCGAAAGAAACTTCGGCATACTCCGAGTAGCGGTTCACGACGATGATCGGCACTTGAAACCTGCGCGTTGAGGCATCGAAGGTGACACCTGTGGTCGCCAATGAACGCTGGAGTTCAAGCTCAAGCACGCCGCGAGTCCCACCTGGGAAAATCGGTGGCGTCGTAAATTGCGACACAAGAGGATTTTTCAACAAAACCCGCGGATCACCGCCCGAAGCAAAACCCGGGAAGATCGACTGAGGAACAGCAAGATCATTGTCGATCAAATCCGTGACCGCGAGAGGATTCTTCTGACTGGAAAGAACCCGGATGGAGAGAAACAGGCGATCCGCTGCTGCGATTACCACCGTCCGATCCAAGCCCTTCCAGCTGAGAACGTTAGGCTTGATGTAGCTGAGCTCCATGAAGCCTTTTTTCCAGACTGGCTTATTGCCACTTACGCCATTGAAATCGACACCGACCACCGCGTTATTGATCTTCGTGCGACCCTCGGCCATTGGATAAATCACAGCCGAGATGGGAGCAACCAAGTCGGGACGATTGAGGCGCGGGAATGAATAGTAGTAAACACCCGGAACAATCTCCTTCTCAAACCTCGTGCGCTCGGAGGCGGTGTAGCCCCGGGAGGTCGTGTAACGGGAAACCACATATTCCCTGACGCTTGTGGTGTGCAGGTTGTAATAAAGCGCGAAACTGGAGTCTTTAAAGCCACCGGAAGGCCGCTTCAAAAGCGATGGAGGAGCAGCGCGGAGGAATGCAAGATCTGGCCGGCGGGGCTCGATGATGATGGCAGGAATGACATTGGTCACCGAAAAGTAAGGGCCACGCGTGTTGATCGCGCCGTCCAAGCGGCCAAAGGTTAAGAATGCTGTGGAGCCAAGCGGGCAGGGGTCCAACGGAATGTTCGGCTGCCAATACGCTGAACGGGCACAGCCTCCAACAAAAATGCCATCACCATCATTCAGATTGACGACGAAATTGCCGCCTCGGAACTGCATGCCTTTCGCGTTCTGCCGATACTCTTTCTGACTGCTGAGTTCGAGACTGATCTGTGCGCTTGCAGGCGCGACAGCCGAAGCAATCAGCGCCGAAATGAGCGGGAAAGAGAGGGTTTTGATCCGATTCATTGCGGGAGGATGATTGGCAGCGCAGGAGCTGACAAGTGGAATCTCAATAGCTAGATGACAATTTTTTAAAATTAACAGATTTTCCCGCGCCTCAAGAAACCACTTGGAAGCCCGCCGCCTGCTCAAGCGTGAGCTCGACGCATTGCCACGGCAGCCCGTGCTGATTCAGATCCGCCATGAAGGCGTCCGGGTCATGCTGCTCCATGTTCCAAACTCCAGCCTTCCGCCAATCTCCGGCCAACATCTGCTTGGCTCCAATCATCGCTGGCACGCCAGTCGTGTAGGAAATCGCCTGCGAGCCCACCTCCGCAAAGCAGGCCTCATGGTCGCAAATGTTGTAAATGTAGATCGCTTTTGGCTGCCCGTCCTTGAGGCCGGTGATGACGTTGCCGATGCAGGTCCGCCCCTTGGTGGACTGCCCGAGATCACCCGGATTTGGCAAAACCGCCTTGAGAAACTGCAAAGGCACAATTTCGACACCTTGGTAAATGACTGGGTCAATCCGCGTCATGCCGACGTTTTGTAACACCTCAAGGTGCTTCAAGTAGTTGCTGGAGAATGACATCCAGAATTGAGCGCGGCGCAAAGTGGGAATATGCTTCACCAGCGACTCAAGCTCCTCGTGATACATTCGGTAAATTTCGTAAGTCCCGACACCGTCCGGGCAAGTGAATGGCTGGTGCTTCGACATCGGCGCGGTTTCCACGAAGGCACCATCCTCAAAGTGGCGACACTCGGCCGTGACCTCGCGGATGTTGATTTCCGGGTTGAAATTCGTCGCAAACGCCTTGCCATGGTTGCCGCCGTTGACGTCGATGATGTCGAGCGTGTGGATCTCGTCAAAATGATGCTTGAGTGCCCAAGCGGTGAAGACATTCGTCACCCCGGGGTCGAATCCCGAGCCAAGCAGAGCGGAAATCCCAGCTTTCTGGAAGCGCTCTTGGTAATCCCATTGCCAAGAATACTCAAACTTCGCGACATCCAGCGGCTCGTAATTCGCCGTATCCATGTAATCGCACCCCGCGAGCAGGCAGGCGTCCATCAAATTCAAATCTTGGTACGGAAGCGCGACGTTGATGAGCAACTTCGCCCCGGTCTTCCGAATCAGCGCTGCGGTCTCCTCCGCATTGTCCGCATCGACCTTCGCGGTTGCGATGACGCGCCCGGTGCGCGCCTCCACCTCTGCGGCGATCGCCTCGCACTTGGACACCGTGCGGGACGCCAAGGTGATTTCCCCGAAAATTTCGGGAACCATTGCGCATTTGTGAGCCACGACACTGCCAACCCCGCCAGCTCCGATGATAAGGACTTTATTCATGATCTAAGTAGGAACAAGCCTTGGGAGAATCAGTGCCCGCTTGCAAGAAATTCTCCACACTGCTGCGGAATCTTTCCACGAATTTTCCGACAACTTTTCAATCGCATGGCGTTTTCATCCCTGAAAGGCTAGCGCCAGACATCCGACATATCTTCATGAAAATCCACCGCCAATCGCTCAACTTCCGCCGCAGCTCCGGTTTCACCCTCCTTGAAATGGTCATCGTGCTCGGCATCATCGCCGTCTTGCTGGGTGGCTCCATCGCGCTCATCGGCAAGGTCAAGGACGGCGCGAAACTGCAACGCGTCGATGCCGACTTCAACGCCATTGGCTCAGCGCTAATGACTTACAAAATCAACGCTGGCGTTTACCCCTCCACCCAGCAGGGGCTCAAGGCCCTCGTCACCAAGCCAACTGGCTCGCCAGTTCCGCGCCGTTGGACCTCACTTTCCAAGTCCGTCCCGCTCGATCCATGGGGCAACGAATACGGTTACAAGTTTCCTGGTAAGAAGGACGCTTCGGAATTTGAACTCATCAGCAGTGGCCCGGATTCAGTGATCAACACTCCCGATGATCTCAGCAGCCAAGACGACTGAAAAGCACCGCGGTTTCTCGCTGCTTGAGATTGTCATGGTCCTTGCCATCGCCTCGATCGTCATCGGTGGCGCGGTCAGCCTCATGGTTTACTCCGCTGACGAGCGCACCCTGCGAGACGCCTCGGGGGAAATCGAGTTGCTCGCCAAACGCGCACGCACCATTTCCATCCTCGAACAAACTCCCTACGCTCTTGAGTTTAAGGATGGAATCGTGCGCCTTCTCCCATTTGCACAAGCTGGCATGCCGACGAAAAAAGGCCTTGGGTCAGGCAAGGACGCTTCGCAACCCGCCGAGGGCAGCAGCACGCGTGAGCTCGTGCTGAATGCCGGCCTCGCGATTTTCATCCGCCGCTGGAACTCTGAGGAGTGGCTCAGCACCACCAAAAACACCATTCACGTCTGGCGTTTTGATCCAGACGGCCTCTGCGAACCCGTCTCCGTCCGCCTTACCCTCGGGAAAAGCTGGGCGGAGGACACCTACCACCCCCTCACTGCGAGCGTCAGCGAGAGTCTGCTGGAAACCCAATGACACGTCCCAGCAAGCATCCTCAGAAACGCGGATTTCTCCTTTTGGAGATGGTGCTCGCGCTTGCGGTTTTCGGCATTGCCGCCACCGGATTTTCCGTCGCGCTCCACCGCATGTCCAAGGCCGCCCAACTCGCACAAAGCGAACTTAGCATCACCCGCATCCTCGACAGCGCGCTTCAGGAAACTCTCTCGCTCCCCGTCCTCGAGGAAGGAGTCACCAACTCAAGCATCCCCGACTCCGACATCGAGCTCGACACCACCATCGAACTCCTCACCGAACTCGAAAACGAAGACGGCCAGGCGCTCCAAGAAATGTATCTCATCCAAATCGACGCCCGCTGGTTCGCCAACGGCGCTTGGCAGGAACGCCGCGTCGAAACTTGGCGCTACGGCCGCATGTATCAACCGTGAAACAAGCACCCGTCAAATCCCGGAACCGTGCGTTCACGCTGCTAGAACTTGTGCTGGCCATCCTCCTGCTCACGATCCTCGTCGGCATGGTCTTCGCCACCGCGCGCACCTCGCTTGCCCTCGGAAATTCCATCGTCGAGACCCAGAACGAGGAAATGCTCCAACAAGCATTCTTCGAGCTCCTCAGCCAGCGCTTCTCCGCGCTTCCCGGCAACACCCGCTTTGACCTGAAAGTCGAGGACTCAGGTTCTCACTACATTTCAGACCTCACCCTCCAAAACGTCCCGCTCAGCTTCACTTGGGGCGGCCAGGCACGCATCGCCAAAGCCATCCAACTTTCCACCGTCAAGCGCCGCAGCGGCTACCTCGACATCGTCCTGAAATACTACGAAAACGAAATTCTCGAGGGCGCGGAATCCTCCTTCAGCAGCAGCACCGCCGCCACCGAACCCTTCGCAGAAATCGTCCTTCTCTCGGACGTCGCCTTCTTCGAGTGGCGCGCCCTCGACGGCCGCTCCATGGAATGGCTCTACGATTGGGACGTCCAAGGCCGCCTGCCACTCCAGCTCGAACTCACCCTTGCCATCGGCGCAAAAGGCCAGGAAATCCGCCAGGTTTTTTGGATTCCTCCCAAGCAAAACCCGGAAATCCTCATGCGCCAAATGATGCAAGGTGGCAGTGCCGCTGGCGAAATCCCAAACAACAACGGCGGCGGCGGTCCTCCGCCCATCCAAATCCCTGGTGGCCAAATCCCCGGCGGCGGCGCTCCCCCGCCCATCAGCATCCCAACGCCATGACCTCACCTCACGCACCAACGCCCACCAACCCTCGTGGGGCCGCGCTCATGGCGGTGCTCTGGCTCATCGCCATCCTTGCCATGGCCTGCATGGCCACTCTCCGCGTCATCTCGTTCGACATGGAACTCGCAAGCTCGAAAATCCACGGCTCACGCGCACGCCAAATCGCGGAAATGGGCATCGCCATCGGCTCCAACCCCGCCGTCAAACGCTCAGACCCACTCCTCCGCCAACTCGATGAGGAACTGGGTGAGGGCTTCGAAGTCAAAATCATTTCCGAAGGCGGACGCTTCAACATCAACCACATCATCCTCCAAGACGACAAAGCCCTCCTCCGCTCGATCTTCATGGACTGGGGCCTAGAGCTCGAAGTCGCCCAAGAAATCGCCGACGCCCTCGGGGATTGGGTGGACCCAGACGACGACGTGGCGCTCAACGGCGCGGAAAAGGCCTACTACGAAAAAGAAGGCCGCATCAACCAACCCTTCAACCGCCCGTTTTACGACCTCTCCGAAGTCAGTCTCGTCCGCGGCATGAATCTCGTCGAGGCCGTCCGCCCCGATTGGCGGAACTGGTTCACCATCTGGAGCAGCGGCGGACTGGACCTCAACGAAGCCCCCGCAGAACTCATCGCCGCCGCCGCAGAAATGCCCGTCGCCAGCGCGGAAATCATCCCGGAAACCGTCCGCGGCACCGATGGCATCCGCGACACCACCGACGACAGCCCGCTCACTCGCGAGGCCGCGCTTGATCTTTTAGGCATCAGCGCAGAAAGTCGCCCCGATCTCGCAAGGCGCTTCTCGGTGAACGACTCGACCACCCGCATCGAAAGCATCGGCTATGCCGACGGGGCCAAACGCAAAATCAACGTCATTGTCCGCAACCGCACCGGCCGCCCCGCCCTCCTCGAACGCACTGAAGAAATCATCCCGTGAGTAAATCAACCGACACCGTGCTCCTCGCCCCCGGCCCATCTGGCTGGGAAATCTGGACTGGCCAAAGCGCCACCGGATTCACCCTCCATGCCGCCACCCAGCATGAGCGCGCCAGCGAGCTCACTGAGCTACCGAGTGGCGACGTCCTTCTGCTTTTCCCGGTCAAAGCCGTCACCGCCCTGCCAATGCGCGTCACCAGCGATGATGACGCCCTCTTCCCAGATCTCGCGGCCCTCCATGCCGAGCGCCTCGGGCTCCGGCCCGACCCGATGGCCGGCCAGCTTACCGACGTCTTTGTCGTCGCGCGAGAAGCGGAAAACACCGCCCTCCTCTCACTCCTGCTCCGCGCCCCTGCGGAAGGAGAAATGCCACCACGCGGACCCAAAGGCTTCGACGTCTCCGCACGCGCTTACCAGGCCACCGGCGACTCGCTCGCCGTCTGGAAAGAATTCGGCCGCTGGGTCTTCAGCCTCTCGCACCAAGGGAATCTCGTCTATTGCCAAGCCAGCTCGGTCAGCGCCACCCACCCAGACGCCGCAGTCGCCCGGGAAATCCGCATCGCACTCATGCAACTCTCGATGCAAGGCTTGGAAATCGAACCCACGCACATCCACCTCTGGACATCCGAGGAAAATCCAGACTCCTCCGCCCTCCAAAGCGCCTTCGCCGCCAAGGTCGAAGTTTCGCCACGCCCGGCACCCACCCTGCCGCAGCCACTCAGCAAGCTGCTCCCCGCGGACGTCCGCGCCGCACGCCGCAGCGCACGCCGCCGCCAGAATATCTTCCTAGGTGCCGGTGCCGTCGCCGCGCTCTACCTCGGAGTCATCGGCTGGTTTGCCTACGGACTCTGGAAAGACAGCGCGGAAACCGCCCGCCTCATCACCCTCGCGGAAGCCGCCGCCCCGGAAGGCGAGGCCTACGCACTCCACATCGCAAAGTGGGACGAACTCGCACCCGCCATCGAGCTCAGCAACTCGCCGGTCGATATCCTCAGCCGCGTTGCCAGCTGCATCCCACCGAACAGCGGCCTCCGCCTCCGCAGCGCGGAAATCAGCGCCAACGAAATCAAACTCGTCGGCGAGGCCCAACAACTCCAAGCGGTCAACTCATTCAGTCTCAATCTAGACCGAAACAACGACCTCGCCCGCTTCGACTGGGAAACCCCGGAGCCCAACCAATCCACACGCGGCTGGGAATTCGTCTTCGTCGGAGAAGTTCCCGTCGTCGAGGAACAACCCTGATTTTTCACCTTCACCGACAAAACTCACGCGCCACGGCATTACTCGGTCAACCAACCGCGCCTCCTCGCACCTCCATCCCACTTCATGTCAGCCCGCGAACAAAAATTGCTCCTCTTCTTCGCCTTGGCGGGATTCGCGATCATCAACTTCCTGCTTTTCGACTTCGCCACCACCAAGCGTGTCAAAGTGGACGCCCAACGCGCCAAAGCCCTCCAGCAACTCGCCACCGCCGAGGCCTACCGCGACAGCAGCGCACAAGTCATTGATGAAATGGACTGGCTCGCCGAGCACGAACCCGAACCCACCGCCAACCAAGACGCGCAGACCAGCCTCCAACAACTTGCCGAGCGCGAGGCAAAGTCCACCGGCCTCACCATCAAAACCCAAAAACCCCTTCCCACCGACGCCAGCGAGGGCAGAAACTACCACCGCGCCAAGCTCCAAATCACCGTCACCGGCACCGAGGAACAACTCTACCGCTGGCTGGACCGCCTCAAC